>DGIT01000056.1:0-2620 GCA_002386465.1 Burkholderiales bacterium UBA4615
CCCGCGTGGGCTCACGTCCCGCGCCTTTGATCGAGACTGCTCCATGAGTACGCACAAGGCTTCGGCCAGCTTCGAATTCTTTCCGCCCAACACGCCTGAAGGTCTGGCCAAGCTGCGCGATACGCGCGTAAGGCTCAGCGCGGTACGCCCCGAGTTCTTCAGCGTCACCTATGGCGCCGGCGGCGCCACCCGGGACAAGTCGCTGGGCGTGGTCGATGAGATCGCAGCTGAAGGCCATGCGGTCGCGCCGCATCTGTCGTGCATCGGAGCCACCCGCGAAGGCATCGCCGAGCTCCTCGAGCATTGGCAGAGCCGTGGCATCCGCAGATTGGTGGCGCTGCGCGGCGATTTGCCTTCGGGCATGGTCGATGCGGGGGCCTTCCGGTATGCCAGCGATCTGGTGGCGTTTGTGCGCGAGCGCACTGGCGACTGGTTTCACATCGAAGTGGCGGCCTATCCCGAAACGCATCCGCAGGCCGCGTCACCGCAGGCTGATCTGCAGGCCTTCGTGACCAAGATGCGTGCCGGTGCCAATGCAGCCATCACGCAGTATTTCTTCAATGCCGATGCGTACTTTCGCTTCCTGGACGCGGCCCGCGCCATGGGGGTCGATGCACCCATCGTCCCGGGCATCATGCCGATCATGAACCACACGCAACTGGCCCGCTTCTCGGATGCCTGCGGCGCCGAAATCCCGCGCTGGATCCGGTTGCGGCTCGCCGCGTTCGGCGACGACGCCGCCTCCCTGCGGGCCTTCGGTCATGACGTGGTGAGCGCACTGTGCGAGCGCCTGCTGCAGGGTGGCGCGCCGGGTCTGCACTTCTACACGCTCAACCAGCCCGGGCCGAGCCTCGCGCTGTGGGAGTCAGTGGCCGCCTGAGGCCGGCATGTCGGCAGGCTGGCCGCACGACCGCCTGCCTGACTAAGCCACGACCGCCCGAGGCGGGCCATCGCCCGCCCGTCGGCGCAGTACGGAAACCGGCTGCCGTCCAGCGCCGCGCGCTGTTTCAGACCACATCGCGTCACTAGTATCGGCTCCTTCTGAGCTTGTGCGTTGTGAGACTGTGTCCGTGCGTCATCCCGCTCCTCTCGTTCCCGACGATGCCCTTGAGGCATGGGTCGATCGGCATCGCTGCCGTGTGCCGTCCGAAGCACTGGACGTCGGCCTGTTTGTGGTGGAACTCGACCGCCCCTGGCACGACACGCCGTTTCTGCTGCAAGGGTTCACGATTGACAGCCCCGAGGAATTGCGGGCCCTGCGCGCAAGTTGCAGCTTTGCCTATATTGATCTGGACCGCTCCAATCCAGTGGCTGTGCAATCCTTGAGAGTGCGGATCACCGAACGATCTGCCCGACCCACACCCACACAGGACCCCGGTCACGAGCTGGCGCCCCGCGCCGACCTGCGGATCAGTGCAGCCACCCGCCAGCGCTTCAGACAGTTTGCCGGGCCACTCGAAGCGCCCAGCGGCCGCGGCGTGCTGGCGCGTATCCGTTCCCTGGTGGGACGCCCCCTCGCCTCAGCCGCGATGGCACGTCACGCCGACCCGGGCATCGCGCGCCACGCGCGCCGCGGGCTCTTGCCGAGTGATCTCGAGGCCACGCCCCACCCTGTTGCCCGCAGCTTCGATGACGAGCTGCCACGTGCACGGCGGGCTTTCGCATTCGGGGAAGAAGCACTGCGTGGTCTGCTGGATGCATTGCGTGCGGGACAGCCCGCCGAGTTGAACAAGATCACAACCGCCGCGTACGCGCTGGCTGACAGTCTGATCAATAACCCGCATGCCCTGCTGTGGATCGGTCGCACACGCGATGCGGATTTCAACCCAGCCAATCACGGCGTGAAGGTAGCGCTCTACCTGGTCGCGCTGGCCCGGCATCTGGGTCTGCCGCGTCGGCAAATGGCCGAGCTCGCGATGGTCGGCCTGCTGGCCGATATCGGCAAAGTGAATGTGCCGCAGGCGCTGCTCGACAAGCCCGGCATGCTCGGAGCCGACGAGTTCGCTCAGGTCAAGCTGCATGTGCGTTACAGCCTGGAAGCAGTGAGCGCCTGTGCGGACTTACCTGACGGGGTCGAGCTCGGGATTGGTCAGCACCACGAACGTCTGGATGGCAGCGGCTATCCGGGCGGGCTGAAGGGCGACGAGATCAGCCTGTATGGCCGCATGGCGGCGATCGCCGACAGCTTCGCCGCCCTGATTACCCCGCGGGCCTATGCCGCAGCGGCGTCACCGCAGGATGCGCTGATGAATCTGTGCGAATGGGCTGGCAGCTCATTCGATGAACCGCTGGTTGAGCAGTTCGTTCAGGCCGTGGGCATGTTTCCGGTCGGCAGCCTGGTGGAACTGAGTTCGGGTGAAGTGGCGCGCGTCGTCACGCTGCCTGCACCTCGCCTGCAGCGCATGCGCGTACTGGTGCTCACTGAAGCCGACAAGGCGCCCCTGGCGCGGCCTCGTGAAGAAGAAGCCCTTGGCGCGCATGAATCCGGCCCGGTGGGGTCCGCGCAGGCGGGTCGTGTGCGGGTGATCGCGGGGCTACCCTCAGGATCGCATGGCCTGGCGGTCAGCGATCCGTATGCTGAGGGCCGCGTCGAGCTGCTGAGCGCTCGCGCCTAAGTGAC
>DGIT01000056.1:2710-4220 GCA_002386465.1 Burkholderiales bacterium UBA4615
GGGCTCAATCTCGTCAGGGCCGACCAGCGCTCGGAAACACCGCCGACGGCGTGACCACCAGATCCATCGGGACGTCGGTTGGCAGCGGCTCGGTATCGGCGAGCCATCCTTCATCCCAGGCCACACCGATGGCAATCGGACGCGACTGTCCGTCTGCAGACAGAGCGGCCAGCGTGCGATCGTAGTAGCCACCACCGTATCCGATCCGAAAGCCGCGCTTGTCAAACCCGACGCAGGGTACTAGCAGGACCTGAGGCCGAACCACGCGATGCACAGCCGGGGTGGGAATCCCGAAGGCACCTGCGGCCATCGGTTCACCTGGCGTCCAGGCGACCCACTGCAGCGGCAGGTTGCGGCCCGCCACAACCGGCAAGGCCAGTTGCACCCCAGCCTGGGTCCAGCGCTGCGGCAAGTCGCCCAGCGACGGCTCGCCACGGATAGGCCAATACACGGCCATCACCCGATCGCGCATGGCGGGCAGTCCGCCCAGACGCCACTCCAGCTCGGTCTGCAACCGGGCCAGCAAGGCCTCCTGCGCGCGGCCAGTCGGCGCATGCTGCATCCGCTGCGCGAGCAGCGCCTTGCGCAGCGCCACGCGCCGCTCGGACACGGTCTGCGCAAGCGGTGCCCCGACAGGCGAAGGGGCTGAAGGGTCGCGTGCTATCCTCGATCCATCGTCGGTCGTCATGGTCGGCTCGATCGCGGTCCTGTCGCGGGCTGCGGCGTCATCCGGTCGCCTCCTCCCTATGTTCATTCGGCTTGTGTCCGCCATCGTACTGCCGGCGGCGATGGTCGCGCTGCTGGGCGCATCGACCGCCTGGTCAGCACCGGCTTCGTCGAGCGCGCGCCGCTGCGAACCGAACTGCCCGAAGCCGAGTGCCTCCAGGGCCGAGTTCGCCAGCGAAGATGACGCGTTCATTGCGGCCCGCAATGCGGTCAACAAGACTGATCCGGTCCGCTTCGAGCAGGCCGCCGCTCAGGTGAGCCGCTCCCATCCGCTATCTGTCTACATAGACTACTGGCGGCTGCGGCTGCAGTTGGCCGCTACGCGCTCAGGATCAGCACCGGACGCCATCGAGGCCGCCGATACGCGAGCACGCGACTTCGTTGCCCTCCACCAGGGCACGATCTTCGGCGATCTGGCGCGTCGCGACTGGATGAACTCACTCGGCCGGCGTGAAGCATGGTCGACCTATGAAACGGTCTATCCTGGCTGGATCCTGAAAGACGAGCCCGGTCCGCGCTGCTACGCACTGCGGGCGCGCCTGTCGCGCGGCGAAGCCGTCATGACCGAGGCGCGTGATCTGCTCATGCAGCCACGCGATCTGGGAGAGGCCTGCAACGGTCTGCTGGAAAGCTTGGCTTCAAGCGGTCAGGCCCAGTCTGCCGACCTCTGGCAGAGCCTGGAGTTTGCGCTGGAATCCGGCAGCACATCGGCGGTGCGCAGGGCCGCCCTGCTGGCCGCGCCCTCGATCGAGGCCCGACAACTGGAACAGGTGCTGGCGCGCCC
>DGIT01000057.1:0-10665 GCA_002386465.1 Burkholderiales bacterium UBA4615
AGTAGGACCCCTAACGTCCCTTATATATGCGGTGACGTCGCTCGTCGGCCGGAGGAGGGCCGACACACGACACGGAGGGTACCAAAGCGTACCGGCATGCAGTGCACGTCGAGCCGAACGCGAGGGGAACCCGAGTACCCGACCGCTGCTGGCGCTGCTGGCGCTGCAGGGGGTGCTAAGGCCGCAGGGGCGGCCGAGGTTGCCGGGGCTGCGGCGGGTGGGGGTGCACCACCGGCAGCAGGCGCCTGGCCTGATGACGCCGTGGCCCCGGGCGCCTGCGCACCTGCACCTGCACCTGGCCCGGCTCCGGGACCGCCCTGACCGCGCCGGCTCGGATCGATGACCCGCACGTCCATCCCGTCGCGCTGCAGACGCAGCTGGCCGGCAGACACCACCTGATCGCCTGCCTGCAGCCCCGAGATGACCTCCACCTTGCCATCGCGACGGATACCGGTCTGAATCTTGGTGCGCATCGCCTTGCCGCCGTCGATGCGATAGACGAACACATCAGCACCCACAGGCGTGATGGCCTCTTCGGGAATCAGCATGGCCTGGGGGTTCTCGCGCAGCAGCACCCGGGCGCGGGCAAACATGCCGGTGCGCAGCGCGCCACCCGGGTTGGCCAGTTCGCCTCGCAGCAGCAGCGATCGGCCATTGGCATCGACCTGCGCATCCACTGCCTTGAGCGTAGCCGTGAAGGTTTTTCCGGGCATCGAATCGAAGGACAACAGGATCGGCTGACCCGGCTTGATACGCCCGAAGTAGCGCTCGGGCAGTCGCACATCGACCTTCATCCTGGAAATATCTTCGATCAGGCCGAGGTCAGCGCCGTCTTTGACGAAGTCGCCCGGGCTGATGTTGCGCAAGCCCATGACCCCATTGAACGGCGCGCGGATTTCGCTCCGGGCCAGTCTCGCCTCAGCAAGCTTGAGCTTAGCCTCAAGCACTTTCTGATTGGCGGCTGCCGTGTCCTTGGCGCTTTCGGACACAAAATTGCGCCGTGCAAGTTCGGCGGTGCGCTCAAAGTTGGCCTTGGCCAATGCAAGCTCTGCGCGCGCCTGCTCAACCTCGGCAGCCGACAACGACGCATCGAGTGCAAAAAGCGTCGTGCCGCGGCTCACGCGCGCGCCATCGGTGAAGCCCACCTGTGTGATCCGGCCCGCCACCTCGGAGCGCAGCGTCACTGTTTCGTTGGCCCGCAAGGAGCCGGCCGCCACGGCTTCTTCGGCAATGGATTCCACCGTGACTTTGGCCGCTTCGACCCCCACCGGTCGGGGTGGCCCACCGGCACCCGGCCCAGCCCCGCCGCCACCCGGCGCGGCTTTGCCAGCGCCATCGCCCTTGGCGGACTCTCCTTTCGCAGCGTCACCCTTGGCGCCATCGCCTTTGGTCGTGCCATCCGCCGACTTGCCGAGGCTGCCCAGCTCGAATCCGAACGAGCCTGTGGCCCGCTGTTTGGTGTAGCCGTACCAGCCGAGTCCACCCAGACCCAGCGCGGCGACAAGCAAGTAGATCAGTTTCTTCATGGGAGCAGGTCACAGTGCGACCGGCCAATCTAGCACAGGGGCCGCCAATCACGCCGTCCTCCGACGCTAGAATCAGGGCCCTCTCCCTGTGTCCCGAATGGCCGACATGCCCCACCCCGCCCTTGGGCGCACCGCCCTGCAGCAGATTCCGGCCTCGCGCATCCGCGCAGTGGCCAACGCCGCCATGGGTGCGTCCGACGTACTGGCCTTCTGGTTCGGCGAACCCGATGTGCCCACACCGGCATTCATCGTGCAGGCGGCCCATGCGGCGCTTGACGCCGGGGACCTCTTCTATCTGCCCAACCTTGGCTTACCTGCCCTGCGGGAGGCCCTGGCGGGCTATGTCGGCGCCCTGCACCCTGCGGCCGGCCGCAACCCGGATCGGATCGCCGTCACCAGCTCGGGCGTCAGCGCGCTCATGCTGGCCGCACAGGCGCTGATCTCACCAGGCGACCGGGTAGTCGCCGTCGAGCCTCTGTGGCCCAACCTGACGGCCATTGCGGCCGTGCTGGGTGCGCAGGTGCACACCGTGGCACTCGAGGTCGACGCGGGCTCGGGCCGCTGGCACCTGGACGTTGACCGGTTGCTCGCTGCGCTCACGCCTGAGACCCGCATGCTGATGATCAACTCTCCGGGCAACCCGACCGGATGGGTGATGCCCGCCGATGCGCAGCGCGCCGTGATTGCGCATTGCCGGAAGCTCGGCATCTGGGTGCTGGCCGATGAAGCCTACGAACGGCTGGTGTTCGACGGCAGCCGCTGTGCGCCTTCGTTTCTGGATTGTGCTGATCCCGAAGATCGGCTGGTGGCGGCCAACACCTTCAGCAAGACCTGGCAGATGACCGGATGGCGACTCGGCTGGCTGGTGGCGCCCGTCACCCTGATGCCGGAGATCGAAAAGCTGATCGAATTCAATACGTCGTGTGCGCCCGGATTCGTGCAGCGTGCCGGACTGGCCGCCGTGCAAGGTGGCGAGACCGCCACGCAGCAATTCGTGCAATCCGTGCAAACCGGTGCGCAGGCGCTGATGCAGACCCTGCGTGATGTGCCCAGAGTGCGCGCGGTGCAGCCCGATGGCGCCATGTATGTACTGCTCGCGGTGGACGGTGAACGCGACAGTCTGGCGCTGGCAAAGTCCCTGGTGCGCGAGGCGCGTCTGGGCCTGGCGCCAGGTGTGGCCTTTGGCGCTTCGTGCGAGGGCTATCTGCGCTGGTGCATCGCACGACCGCCCGCCGTGCTGCAGGACGGTGTTGCACGATTGGCCGGGTTTCTGGCAAGACGCTGACGCCGGGAGCCGCCCCACTCCAGGACGCCCCCTGGCCGCGGCCTACCGCGCACGTCCCGCCCACACCCCCGAAATAGGAGTCAGCGGTCGGGCCCGGCGCGCCGCGCCGCCTGGGCCAGCGCTGCATTTGCCAGCGCATCGGCGCGCTCGTTCAACACATCGCCATTGTGACCCCGCACCCAGCGGGTGCTGACCTTGCGGGCATCGGCCACCGCAAACAGTCGCTTCCAGAGCTCCAGATTAGCCACCGGTTCATTCTTTGAATTACGCCAGCCCTTGCGTTCCCAGCCGGCGCGCCATTCGCTCAAGCCCTTGAGCACATACTGGCTGTCGGAAACGAGTTCGACCGCCGCACCTTCGGGAATGCGAGACAGCCCTTCGATCGCCGCAGTGATCTCGGCGATCTGATTGGTGCCCCGGCCGATGAAGCCTTGCGCTGCCTCAACCTCCACACCATCTGGCCCGAGGATGACCGCCCCCCAGGCCGAGGGGCCGGGATTGCTGGGCGCGCAGGCCCCGTCGGTGTAGGCGACCCAGCGCGGCGAAGGGGCAGAGGCAAAGGCAGAGGCAGTCTTGACGTTCATGAGTGCTTCGGGAAAATGGACGGTAGCGGGCACAGGCATTGATATTGCTGCGCTCATCTGCAACGCACCGAGTGTGCGGCGGCAAGCCCGCGATGGTAGTCGAGTCAGGAGTCCCCTTCCATGCGGCGAGCGTGCCCAGGCGCGCAAGGCCCCTCGCCCGCTCTGACTCGGCGTTCGCTGCGCGCTGTTGCGTCCGATGCTTTCATACGCTCAGACAGAGGCCCCGCGATGCTCGAACAGCAGATCATCCGTCATCTGAATGCACTCAGTGCCCGCCGCCCGTTGCCTGCACGCGTGGCGCTGTGGGACGGTACGCAGATCCCGTTGGGCCCTGACGTCCGCGTGGGCATCCGGCTGAATTCGCCTGGCGCGGCGCGCTATCTGCTGCGACCGTCGCTCGATGCGCTGGGCGAGGCGTATGTTGAGGGGCATCTTGATGTGGACGGCCGCATCGACGACGTCATGACGCTCGCCGAATCACTCGCCCGCGCTGACGCCGGCCTGACAGACAGTCGACCGGTGGCCGCATCGGTCGCCCTGCTGGGCCGCACCCTGCGTCGCTCCCGGCATTCACGTCAGTCCGACCGCAAGGCCATCGCGTATCACTACGATGTCTCGAACGATTTCTATCGTTGCTGGCTAGATGAACGGATGGTCTATTCATGCGCCTATTTCGAGTCCGAGTCGGTCGATCTGGACGCCGCACAGCTGGCCAAGCTCGAGCATATTTGCCGAAAGCTGCGTCTCGCACCGGGCCATACGCTGCTTGATATCGGTTGCGGATGGGGCGCGCTCGCCATCCATGCCGCACGCCAGCATGGCGCGCAGGTGGTTGGCATCACGCTCTCAGCCGAACAGCATGCACTGGCACGCGAGCGGGTCGCGCAGGCTGGTCTGTCCTCGCAGGTGGAGATCCGGCTGCAGGATTACCGGGATCTGGCCGACCACGAGGTGTTCGATCGCATCACCTCGGTGGGCATGTTCGAGCATGTGGGCCTGGCCCGGCTGGGCGAGTACTTCCGTACGGTCCATCGCTTGCTGAAGCCGGGTGGCGTGGCGCTGAACCACGGGATCACCTCGAGTGATGCCGACAGCCGGGAAGTGGGCATGGGTGCAGGACGGTTCATCGACCGGTATGTCTTTCCCGATGGCGAACTGCCGCATGTGAGCCTCGCGATTCGCGAACTGTCCGCTGCCGGACTGGAACTCACCGATGTCGAGTCTCTCAGAAGGCACTACGCGCTGACGCTGCGTCACTGGTCTGACGGCTTCGAGCGGCATCTGAGCGCGCTGGAACGCATGGCCGGTGCACAACGGACGCGCATCTGGCGCATCTACCTCGCCGGATGCGCACACGCCTTCGCCAAAGGTTGGATCAACATCTACCAGCTGCTCGCCATTCGCAGCGAGGATGGCTCAAGCCCCCTGCCGCTCACGCGTCGCTACATGTACGGGTCGTCTCAGCCCGACTGAGGCGGGCCGCGGCGCTCGCTCGGTTCGTAATGGGCACCGGGCAGCGCGACCACCGTGCCGCGCACCGCGCGCCTGCGCGCACGCCCGACCAGTCGCATGCCTTGCACGCGCTTGACCGCTGACACCAGATACACCGCCCCACACAAAGGCCACCAGCGATCGCCTGCACGCTCCATGAATCCCATGCGATCCAGCCAGGCTTGTGAACCGAGCGGCAGTCTGAAACACCCATAGTGGGTCGCGTCGATCTCGAAGCTCAGCAGCTTGCACCAGTCGCGCAGCCGATGCAGCACGATGGGATGGGCCTGCGCCGGCAGCAAGGGGCGCACCATTGCACGCGGCACGACCTCACGCAGACCCCACAGGCTGACCGGATTGAAGCCGGTCACGATCAGCCGCCCTTCCGGGCGCAGCACCCGGTCGACCTCACGCAGGACCTGGTGCGGATCCTGCGCAAACTCGAGCACATGCGGCAGGACGACAAGGTCAAGAGAACGGGAATCGAAGGGCAACTCTTCAAAATGAGCGATCTGCACGAACGAACCGCGCTGCTCGCCTGGATTGATGGCACCCTGCCAGGCGCGGATGGGGTGCGGCATCCGATTGGCACGCAGCGCATCGGGTAATGGGCCGCCACACTGCAAGGCATGCAGACCGAAGAGGTCGGCGACCGCCTGATCGAACTGCGCCTGCTCCCATTGCAGCACATAGCGCCCGGGCGGCGTCTGAAGCCAGGCCTGCCAGGCATCCGCGCGATCATCGGGTGTCGGTTGCCGAGTGCCCGGATCGCCTCCCTCGCCGGCGTCACGGACCAGGTCGTGGCCGATGGCATCGTCATCAGACGGTGCGGCACCCGAGCCGCCTACAATGGGTCGTGCACGGGTTTGCGCATGCACCACGCCGCCCGACGGCGGACCAGGCAGATAGCCGTCTTCTTCGGAATGCCGGGCTTCAATGCGCTTCATGGGTGTGCCTTCTTCGCATGCCTGGATTGTCCACCTTCACCGAACGAACCATGTCCAAATCGCCCGCAAAGCCTCTCACCGGCGCACCTGACCATCCCGAAGGGGCTGCGCCACACCCTCGCATCCTCGCGATCCCGGCGTTCCAGGACAACTATATCTGGATGCTCATCGATCAAGCAGGTCGGCGCGCCGCAGTCGTTGACCCGGGCGACGCCGCCCCGGTGATTGGTGCACTGCAGGCACGCGACCTGGACCTGGCTGCCGTTCTGGTCACACATCACCATGCCGACCATGTCGGCGGTCTGGCCACGCTGCGCGCCCGGTTTCCCGCGATGACCGTACACGGCCCGCACAATCCGGGGATTTCAGGCATCGACCATCGCTGGCGGGCGGGCGAATCGCTCGCGCTCGACGGCTTCGGGGCGCGCTTCGATGTCTTTGAGGTGCCGGGCCACACCCTGGATCACATTGCCTGGTATGCGCCCAGGCTGGAAGGCGAGGACAACCGACCCGTGCTCTTTTGCGGCGACACGCTTTTTGCGGGCGGCTGCGGGCGGCTCTTCGAAGGCACGGCCGCACAGATGCATGCTTCGCTCTCCCGTCTGGCTGCGCTGCCGGGCGACACGCTGGTGTACTGCGCGCATGAGTACACCGCGTCGAACCTGCGCTTTGCCAGAAAGGTGGAGCCCGATAGCGCCGCCCTCGCGCGCCGCGAGGCCGAAGTGGCCGCGCTGCGGGCCGCCAACCGGGCCACAGTCCCCTCCAGCATCGCGGTTGAACGGGCCACGAATCCGTTCCTGCGGGTGACCCATCCGGACGTGCAACGCGCGGCGCAAGCCTACAGCGATCAACCGCTGGCGGATGCGGCAGCGACCCTGGGTGCAGTGCGCCACTGGAAGGATTCGGCGCACTGAATCGACACCCGCAACCGACCTCTTCCTGCCGGCGCGACCGGTCGCCTTGACCGATCCCGTCCGGGCACGTAGCATTTCAGACACGCTGGCATTCGTTCAGCAAAAACATATACTTAGAGGACATCCTTGAAGCTCACTTCAAGCGTCGTCGGCGTTGCGTCCCTGGGTTTGGCCTTGCTGCTTGCAGGCTGCGCCAGCCCCTCCGCCCCCACCTCCTCGGTCACTTCGCCCAGTCCGGCCATCGCTCAGCCGGTCAGCGAGGCGCCCGCGCCGCTGCCACCCAGCCAGGCGATCGCAGCGCCCCTGCCTGCCGCGGCCGTACCGGTCGCCCCAGCCAACCCGATCCGCCTGCCCCCGGGTGGCCTGGCCACAGAACCGCATGCCGATCTGTGGGCGCGCATGCGGGCCGGCTTTGTCATGCCCGACCTGGACACGCCTCTGGTGGCCGAGAAAGAGCGCTTCTATCTGTCCAACCGTGAGGCACTCAACCGCATGTTCCAGCGCGGTGGACGCTATCTGTACTTCATCGTCGACGAAGTCGAGCGGCGTGGTATGCCCACCGAATTAGCGCTCCTGCCCTTCGTTGAAAGCGCAATGAACCCGGTGGCCCTGTCGTCAGCCAAAGCGGCCGGCCTATGGCAGTTCATCCCTTCCACCGGCAAGCAATACGCGCTCTCTCAGAACTGGTGGGTCGATAACCGTCGCGACGTCGTGCAGTCCACGCGCGCAGCACTCGATTACCTGCAGAAAATCTACGAGATGAACGAGCGCGACTGGTTCCTGGCGCTGGCCTCGTACAACTGGGGCGAAAACGCAGTGGCCCGCGCGGTCAAGAACAACCGCGCCCGCGGCATGCCGGTCGATTACCTGAGCCTGTCCATGCCAGCCGAGACGCGGCATTACGTGCCAAAACTCATCGCGCTCAAACGCATCATCCTGCGTGCCTCGGAATACGGCATCGTCCTGCCTGATGTGCCGAATCGCCCTTATTTCGTCACGATCGAAAAGACCCGCCCCATCGACCTGAAACTGGCTGCGCAGTTCGCGGGCATGAGCGTGGAAGAGTTCGTGGCGCTCAACCCTGCGCATAATCGGCCGGTGATTGCAGCCAGCCGTAACAATCAGATCAAGCTGCCGGCCGATCGGGTGGATGCATTCATGGCCTCGGTGGCGCGTCACGACCTCGACGCCAAGCCGCTGGCGTCCTGGCAGCCCTACACGCTCAAGCCTGGCGAGACGCTGGATGACGTGGCTCGCAACGGCAATGTCTCGACGCAGGAAATCATCCGTGCCAACAGCCTGCGGGCGGGGTCACGTATCCTGCCCGGCACGCAGGTGATTGCGCCGCAGGCGTCAGTGCGCGATGAACAGCAGGTCGAATCCTTCCAGGGCCCCCGCGTCTACGAACAGATCACGATTTCGCCGGTCTATCACCGCGTGGCCAAGCGTGAATCGCTGGCAGGCATTGCTGCCAGTTACGGCGTGTCGGCCGATACGCTGCGTGCCTGGAACGGCGGCATCAAGTCCGCAAGACCCGGCGCCAGCCTGCTGGTGCGCCCGGCCTCGAACCAGACGATCCTCACTGTCGCGGGCGGTGAGCGTCAGGTGGTCTCGCGCGGCGACGCCTCTGCGCAGGCTGCTGCGCCCGTCGCAGCCCCCTCCCCCACGCGGGTCGAGCCGGTCGCCGTCGTAGCGTCGGCAGCCGCCGTGGCGGCCGTCGCCAGCGCGTCCTCGGGGGGCAAGAGCGCTACGCCACCCTCGCGAACGCGCACCGCACGTGCCGAAGCCGCGCAGGCCAAAGGCCGTACAGGCAGTAAAACTGGGGCAACGCAGGTGGTTGCCAACGGATCCAGCCAGAAAAAAGGCAAGCTTGCTGCCGGTTCAGGCGCACCCGCCAGCAAAGGCAAATACGCCGCTGCAAAACCCATGACCGCCGTGCTCAAGCCGTCCGATAAAGCGCCGGCAGCCAAGGGCACCAACCGGGCCGCCACTGCACCGCCTGCCAAGAGCGCTGCACCGGCAAAGTCCAACGGCAAAGGCACGCGCACCTGAGCGCTGGGGCCTTCGCCCCATCGCGCCTATTCAGTCGACCAGCGCGTCGAGCAGCTCTCGGGTATAGGTCGCCTGCGGAGCCTGGAACACCTGCTCAGTCGTGCCGGTTTCCACGATGCGACCGCCCTGCATCACGATCATCCGATGCGACATGGCGCGAATGACCGCCAGGTCGTGAGTGATGAACAGGTAGCTCATGCCGTACTTGTGTTGCAGCTCGGCCAGCAGCTGCAGCACCTGCTGCTGCACTGAAACATCGAGCGCTGAAGTGGGCTCATCCAGCAGCATGAGCGCAGGCTTTAGAATGGCCGCGCGAGCAATGGCAATGCGCTGGCGCTGCCCACCTGAAAATTCATGCGGATAGCGCGACAATGCTGTGCCATCCAGGCCGACTTCGGCGAGCATGGCCACGATCGCCTCCCGACGCGCTTGCTCGCTCATCTCGGGACGATGCAAACCCAGCCCCTCGCCAATGATCTGCTCAACGGTCATGCGCGGCGACAGCGCGTTGTAGGGGTCCTGGAACACCACCTGCATGCGTGCCCGCAGCGGGCGCAAGGCAGCCTGCGACAGGGCGTCGATGCGCGTACCTTCGAAGTGGACCTGTCCGCTCAGCTCGCCCGCCGACAAACGCAGCAGGCTCATGCCCAGCGTGGTCTTACCGGAACCTGACTCACCCACGATGCCCAGCGTTTCGCCGCGCGCAAGCGTGAGATCGGCCTGGCGGACCGCATCAAATGGCGTACGACGGAACCATGCGCCCTTGAGCCAGTAACGACAGCCCACCGACTCGGCACGCAGCAGCTCGGGCGCATCGGGCGAAATGGGCTCCACATGCCGACGCGGGCGGCTGTCGATCAGCCGGCGTGTGTAAGGGTCCTGGGGCGCGGCAAACAGCGTATCGGTGGGCGCCACTTCAAGCAGATGGCCCTGACGCATCACGCCCACCCGATCGGCAAAGCGGCGCACCAGCGGCAAGTCGTGGCTGATCAGCAGCATCGACATGCCCAGGCGCTGCTGCAGATCGTCGAGCAATTCGATGATCTGGCGCTGGATGGTGACGTCAAGCGCCGTGGTGGGCTCGTCGGCGATCAGCAGTTCGGGGCTGCAGGCAAGCGCCATCGCAATCATGGCGCGCTGACGCTGGCCACCGGACAACTCATGCGGATAGCTGTCGATGCGACGCTGTGGCGCATCGATGCCAGTGAGATGCAGCAACTCGACAGCGCGCGTGCGCGCAGCCGCACCCGACAGACCTTCGTGCAGGCTGAGCGACTCACCGATCTGATTGCCCACGGTGTAAAGCGGATTGAGCGCTGACATCGGCTCCTGAAAGATCATGGCAATCCGCCGGCCTCGCACACTGCGCATGTGCGACTCGCTCAGTGACGCCAGATCCTGTCCGTCAAACAGCACCGAGCCACTGACGCGCGCATCGGTCAGCAATCGGAGCAGGCTCAATCCAGTCACGGTCTTGCCTGATCCGGATTCGCCCACCAGCGCAAATTTCTCGCCGCGCGCGATGGAAAAGCTCACGCCATCGACCGCACGAACAGGGCCGGCAGGGCTGTCGAATTCAACGCTGAGCCGATCGACCTGCAGCAGCGGTGTGCCAGGCTTGCGTGCCCGAGAAGAATCGGTGCCGCACTGAGTGGGGTGTGTGCTCATGCCTTAGCCCCGCCGCGTGTCGAGAGCGGTGCGCAAGGCCTCGCCGATGAAGATCAGCAGCATCAGCGTGCCCACCAGGACCGTGAACGTGGACAGTGTGATCCACCAGGCGTCCAGATTGGCCTTGCCCTGAGCCAGCAGCTCGCCCAGGCTCGCGGTCGATGGCGGCACACCCAGCCCCAGAAAATCGAGGCTGGT
>DGIT01000057.1:10696-11178 GCA_002386465.1 Burkholderiales bacterium UBA4615
AGCGCAAGGATCGCGCCGCTCATGCGAAAGGGCAGAAAAGCGATCACCGGCGTGAGGCTGTTGGGCAGCACATGGCGCCAGATGATCTGGCTGTTCGACAGCCCCAGCGCGCGCGCGGCCGTCACGTATTCCAGATTGCGATTGCGCAAGAACTCCGCACGCACATAGTCGGACAGGCCCATCCAGCCAAAGAGCGACAGGATCACCAGCAAGATCAGGACACTGGGCTCAAAGAGCGATGCGAAAATCAGCAGCAGATAGAGCTCGGGCATGGAGCCCCAGATCTCGATGAAGCGCTGAAAGATCAGATCGAGCCGCCCGCCGAAATACCCCTGCAACGCGCCCGTCAGCACGCCGATCACGACACCGATCGCAGTCAGCGCCAGACCAAAGAGTACCGACACCCGAAACCCATAGATGAGCCGTGCCAGCACGTCACGGCCGCGGTCATCGGTGCCAAGCCAGTTCACCGCCGAGGGCGG
>DGIT01000023.1:0-13298 GCA_002386465.1 Burkholderiales bacterium UBA4615
GCCACGGCGGTCGCACCAATCAGCCCGCCCGCCCCTGCGCGGTTCTCGATCACCATCGGCTGACCCAGCACTTCGCTCGCACGCTCGGAATAACGACGCGCGAACACATCGGTCGGCCCGCCAGGCGGGAACGGCACGATGAGCTTGATCGGGCGCGAGGGATATCGGTCTTGTGCCCAGACCGGCGATACGCTGGCTGCGCTGATCGACACGGCACCAGCAAGGAAGGCTCTGCGTTTCATATTCAGATGCTCCTAAGGATCTGGGTCAGGTCAGCCAGGGCCGGCCAAATCGTCGGTCGCGGGCGATGGTCTCGGGTACATTCCCAAGGTCGGCACAAACAGACGCATACCCTTGCGCAGACTATACCGAGACAAGCGATTCAAGCATTCCGCTAAACGCCCTATCAGGAGGAGAAATCAATGGGACGGATGTCAGGCAAACGGGCCATCATCACCGGGGCAGGCAGCGGGATTGGCCGCGCGTCATCGCTGCTGTTCGCGCAGGAAGGCGCGCAGGTGCTCGCGGTGGACCTCAATGAATCGGTACATGAGACGGCCGAGCTTGTTCGCAAGGCTGGCGGTCAGGTCGACGCCATGACCGCCGACGTCGGCAACGAAGCCGACGTGCGTGCCTACGTGGCCCGGGCCATGAGCGCTTGGGGCGGGATTGATGCCATCTTTGCCAACGCAGGTGTGGGAGGCGGTGCACTGCCCCTGGGAGAACAAACGCCCGAGCAATGGATGGAAGTGCTCAGGGTCAACCTGATCGGACCATTTCTGGCGGTCAAGCATGCCTCGGTGCCAATGATTGCTCAGGGCCAGGGCTCTATCGTGTGCACGGCCAGTGTGGCCGGCCTGCGCGCCAATGCCGGCGGCCATCCCTACAGCGCCAGCAAGGCCGGTGTTATCAGCCTGGTGCAGACCACGGCCAACTCGCTAACCGGCACCGGCGTGCGCATCAATGCGATTTGCCCCGGACTCATCGAGACCGGCATGACCCGTGCCACCTTCGACTACGCGCGTTCGCGCGGCACCAGCGATCGGATCGGGCAACTGAACCCCATGCTGCGCCATGGCGTGCCCTCGGAGATCGCGCACATGGCCTTGTTTCTGGCCAGCGACGACGCCTCTTACGTGAATGGTCAGGCCATAGCCGTCGATGGCGGCCTGAGCAGCACGCATCCATTCAAGCGTCGGCGCACCTGAGCCAGCTCACCATGCGTCAGCCGGCATTCGTATTCACGGATGGTCCCCCAGTCGCCATCCTGGTCAACGGTCCGAGTTCGTCCGGAAAATCCACGCTATGCAGGGCCCTGCAGGACCACCTGATTGAACTGGCAGACGGCGATCCGCAGGCGGCTGTCGCCCGGGTAGCCTTTGACGATCTGGTTGCGCTGATTTCCCAGAAGCTCTTTCCCATCAGCTACGTGCAGGTTCAGGGCGCAGATGTCAGCAAGCTGGCTTCCCACGCACCGCACGACGGCCGTGCCGGCTGGGAGTATGTGGATGAAAGCCATGCGCCGGGCAAGCACGGCGGCAACCCTCGTTTGCGCATCGTGTTCAACCCGCATGTCAATCGCTTGCTCAAGGGGGTGCACCGCAGCTGGGGTGCACATCTGCGACTGGGCACACATCTGATCATCGACCATTTTCTTCAGGATGCCGAATGGTGCGACGACGTGCTAAGCGTGCTGCAGGAAAGCGGGGCTCGCGTGTTCAGCGTGGGCGTGTTCTGTTCGCTCACTGAGCTTGAGCGTCGCGAATCGTTTCGGGGCGACGGCAAGGTGGAAGGCCGCCCGCTGGGGTTGGCGCGACGAAGCGACGAGCTGTGTCATGCGCATCCACTGCCCTATGACATCACCGTACACACCGACGAGGAAAGCACAGCCCAATCGATCGCACGGATCGTCGAGGCGCTGCGGTCAGCTCGCATGATTTGCACCAACAGGCCCGGCTCATGAACGATATCCGCAGCATGACGACACAGACCACGCAACGCGTCGGCATCATTGGCACCGGCAATATGGGCGGTGGCATGGCGCTAAACCTTCTGGCCCATGGCTGGCAAGTGCAGGTCCACGACATCGACCAGACAAAGGTCAACGCAATGGCGGCCCGCGGTGCCATCGTGTGCACCGATGCAGCCAGCGCTGCAGCGAACGTGCCGATCACCATCGTGTGTGTGGTCGACGCGCTGCAGTGCGAGGCCGTGCTGTGGGGTGACGGTGGCGTGAAAGCCCGGCCCGATGGCCTGGCGGGTCACACCGTCATGCTGTGCCCAACCATCGCACCGGCAGATGTCGAACGCTTCGCAGCACGCCTTATGCAAGCCGGCGCGGCCACCATCGACGCGCCCATGTCGGGCGGGCCGCAACGCGCAGCCGACGGTACGATGAGCCTCATGGTCGCGTGTGCCGGCGCGGTGCGCGCGTCGCACAGCGCATTGATCCACACACTGTCCAGCCATGTCTTTGATCTGGGCGAACGCCCCGGCGACGGCGCTCGGATGAAGCTTGTCAACAATTTGCTCGCTGGCATCAATCTGGTGGGTGCCGCCGAAGCGCTCGCCATGGCCCAACGCATGGGAATGAATCTGGGGACGGTCCTTGATGTGATTGAACAATCAAGTGGCCAGAGCTGGGTTGGCACTGACCGCATGCGTCGGGCCATTGCCAACGACTACGCGCCGCGCGCGCACGCCACACTGCTGCGCAAAGACACGGCGCTCGCGGTTCAGGCGGCACGCGACGCCGGGTTCGAGGGGCCGCTGGGTGCGGCTGCGAGCGACGTCTTTATGCGCGCAATCGAGTGCGGTTGGGCGCATCTGGACGATGCGGTGATTTTTCGGTTGCTCAGCGAAGTACCCCAGCGCAACTAATCTTCAGCCGGCGCGCCGGCCAGTGCGGTGATCACCGTTCGGCGTTCGGAATATTCGCTGTCCAGGTGCACTGAATCTTCGCTATCCTGTTCCTTGAGCGCGACACGAGGCACCGCCGGTGCCTCATCACAATCACCCCGCGCCGCCAGGAGGACGATGATGCTTCGATCGACGACGGCTCAATGGCTAAGGCGTGTACTCGCCCCCGCTGCAATCTTGCTCGCATGTCTGGCCCACGGCCCGCATGCACTCGCACAAGACTATCCGAACCGACCCATCACCTGGGTAGTGGGCTTCCCACCCGGAGGCATCAGCGACCTGGGTACCCGCTTTGTCGCCAAGGTACTCGGAGAAAAGCTGGGCACTCAGATCATCGTCGACAACAAGCCCGGCGCGGGCGGCCTGGTGGCGGGCGAGTTCGTCGCGCGGGCCAAGCCTGACGGCTATACAGTGTTTTACGGCTCCAACGGCCCCTTGGGGACGCACAAGTTCATCTACAAAAAAATCCCGTTCGACCCCTTGACCTCGTTCACGCTCATTCACGGGTTCGGTTCATCGCCGCTGATCCTGGTGGTGCCAGCCAACTCCCCATTCAAGACGCTCAAGGAGCTGGTTGACTTCGCTGCAGCCAATCCGGGCAAGCTGACCTTCGGGTCGGTGGGTAACGGCAGCGCGGCCCATCTGGTGGGCGAATTGCTCGGCTCGCAAACCGGCACCAAGCTGACCCATGTGCCCTACAAGGGATCGTCACCGGCCATGATCGACGTGATGGGTGGGCGTATTGACTTCATCTTCGACTACTCGATCGTCGTCAAACCGCTCATCGATAGTGGCAAGCTGCGCGCGCTGACCACCACAGGCACGGTACGTCTGCCGGGCCATCCCGACGTGGCGACCACGACGGAGCTGGGCTTCTCGGGTGTCCAACTCACGGCCTGGGCCACCCTGGTGGGGCCTGCCGGCATACCCCCTGCTGTGACCGCCAAACTGGCACGCGCCATGAACGAGACACTCAAGGACCCGTCGGTGATCAAGTACCACGAAGATCAGGGCGTGACGCTGATGCCCGATATGCCGGGCGATCGCCTGCGGGAGTTCATCATCAAAGAGCAGGCGAAATTCAAGGATCTGGTGGAGCGCTCCGGGGCCGCTGAGCAATAAGCGGGCGGCCCGCCTGTGACAGGTCGTCGGCCTGCGTGCGCTCAGCCATGACCTTGACCTTCCCCGGCGAGTCGGCGTCATGAACGCTTGGGCGCACAACGCCGACCTGCTGCTGCATTCGGGTGTGATCCACGCACTCGATGCGTCATCCAGCTGCGCCGAGGCCATTGCCATGGGTGCAGGCAAGATCCTTGCGACCGGGCGTCTCGCCGATCTCTCACCATTGGTCGGCCCGCACACGCGCTCAATCGACCTGGCTGGACGCGCAGTGGTGCCGGGGCTCTTCGATGCGCACCCACACCTGGACCGGCTCGGTCTGCGCGACCGGGTGGGCCTATCCATCGCCCATTGCGAGTCGGTCAGTGACATCGTGCAGACCATCCGCGAAGCGGCTGCCCGTACGCCTGCCGGTCAGTGGATCGTGACCCAGCCAATGGGTGTACCGCCCGATGGGTACTGGAGCCGGCCCGACCAGGTGCGCGAGGGCCGCCTTCCGGATCGGCACGATCTGGACCGCGCCACCCCCGATCATCCGGTTTTTATTCGCTCGCCCTGGGGATGGTGGACGCGTCTGCCGCTACCGGCCGTGGCCAACAGCCGTGCGCTTGAGCTGTGCGGCGTACGCACCGACACGCCCAATCCCTATCGCATTGAGATCGTGCGCGATGGTCGTGGAGATCCGACCGGTCTGTTTATGGAGCGCAATCGCGCCCCCACGCTCGAGATGGTCCTGATGCACGCCGTGCCCCGGTTCAGCTTCGAGCAGCGCATTCAAGGTTTGCAACACGGCATGGCGCTGGCACGTGAAGCAGGCGTGACGGCAGGCTTCGAGGGCCACGGCCTGACGCCTGCCTTGCTCGATGCCTGGCGTCAGCTCGGCCAGAGCGCAGGGCTGACGATGCGCATGCAGGCCGCGCTGAGCGTGCCTAGCGCCTCCTTTGACGATGAAGCCATTGAGGCACAGCTGCAAACCTGGTCACGTCGTCTGTCCGGCCAGGGGACCCGCAGTGGCTTGTTCACGGAAGAAGGCCTGTGCTTGGATGTGGCCGACCCGGCCGTGGCGCGCATCCTGGGCTGTGCCTATCCCTATGAACACTGGGCAGGCCATTTCGCGCAAGCCCTGTCCAGCGAGCGCCTGATTCGGCTAGGCACTTGCGCAGCCCGCTTGGGGCTGCGGGTCAGCATCCTGGTGTGCTACGAACTCGAACGCGTGCTGCAGTGCCTGGAGGCCATCGATGCACAGGTACCCTTGCGCGCATTGCGCTGGGTGGCGGTACATGTCACGCAGGCCACACCGCAGCAGCTTGAGCGCATGCACAGGCTGGGGCTGATCGCCACGGTCACGCCTGGATTCATGCAGCATGCAGACGACCGTTTCGGGCTGCTCGAGTTAGGCGACCGGGGTACACCTATTCGGAGCTTGCTTGATGCCGGTGTGCCGGTGGCCCTGTCCACCGATGGCGTGCCGCACTCGATGCTGTTTGCCGTGTGGCAAGCGATTGCAAGACAGGATGGCCAGCGCGGACGGGTACTGGGCGACAGCGGCCTCACCCGCGAAGAGGCCTTGCGCCTGGCCTCGGTCGAGGGACATCGGCTGACCTGGAGCGAAGGGCATCGGGGGCCGCTCACCCCCGGTCATGACGCCGATCTGATCGTCTTGCCCCAGGACCCACTGCAGTGTGCCTGGGACGATCTGGCGACCATGCGGGCCGACCTCACCATCGTGGACGGACAAGTAGTGTATGAACGGGCACCGCCGTGCTGAATCGGTGCAGCGCCGCCCACTTGCGCCCACAAGGCTTAGCCAGCACTTAGCCGGGGATACGCACCATCAGGCGGGTGATACCCCGCACGAAGGTCGACTTCACACGGACCGGATCCTCCAGCACCTCAATGGTAGGGAAGCGCTTGAGGATCTCCTGCCAAAGAATCTTGAGCTGCAGTTCAGCCAGCCGGTTGCCCACGCAACGGTGAATGCCAAATCCGAACGACAGATGCTGACGCGGGCGAGCGCGGTCGATGATGAACTCATTGGCGCGCTCAATGGCGGTGTCATCACGGTTGCCCGACAGGAACCACATCACCACCTTGTCGCCCTTGCGAATCGACTTGCCGCCGAGTTCGTAGTCGGTCAGCGCAGTGCGGCGCATGTGGGCAAGCGGCGTTTGCCAGCGGATGATTTCCGGTACCAGTGAATCAACCAAAGCTGGCTGAGCCCTCAGCTTGGCCCATTGCACCGGGTCACGCGCCAGGGCAAGCAGTCCGCCGGTCATGGAATTGCGCGTGGTGTCATTGCCGCCCACGATCAGCAGCATGGTGTTGCCCATGAACTCAAGCGGCGACATGTTCCGCGTGGCCCCGCCATGCGCCAACATGGAAATCAGATCGTTGCGCAGCGGCGCGTTCACCCGCTCGTTCCACAGTTGCGAGAAGTACTGAAACATCTCGCCCAGTTCCTGCGCGCGTTGCTCCATGCTCTGCACCACGCTGGTATCGACTGCGGGGTTGGCTGTGGCCACATCCGACCAGCGAGTGAGTTTGTGGCGCTCCTCCAGCGGAAAGTCAAAGAGCGTGGCCAGCATCAGCGTGGTGAGTTCGATCGACACATGCTGCGCCCAGTTGAAGGGCTCGTTGCGCGGCAAGCCATCGAGCACCTTGGCCGTGCGCTCGCGGATCAGTCCTTCCATGTTCGCCAGGTTGGCCGGTGCCACGATCGGGCTGACCGCCTTGCGCTGCTCATCATGCTTAGGCGGGTCCATGGCAATGAACATCTGCAGACGTTCATTGACCGGCGCATCGCTGATCACGATGCCGCCCTGCGTCCAATCCGACGAAAACACCTGATGCTGGGTGTCCACTTTCATGATGTCCTGGTACCGGGTGATGGACCAGTAGGAGCCAAAGAGCTCGCTGTGCGCCAGATGCACCGGGTCGTCGCGCCGCAGCCGCTCGAAGTAATGCCCCACGGTGTCATTGAAGAACAGCATGGGCTTGGCCGGATCGATCTGATCAATCGGCAGGCTGAAAGCCTCTTCGCGGGCGGCTTGCTGAAGGTCGGTCAGGGTGGTCATGGTGGGGTCTCCGGTGCAATGGCGGCGCGCTCGTCCTGGCGGTGCGCCGTCGTCCTGGCATGTGTCCTTGAGGGCTCATCGTACCCGCACCCGACCTGTGTCGTTGGCGTCCGAGGAGGCAAAGGCTGCTTTTCGAGGGGCTGCTGTTGCCCGCCCCCGAACTCTCGCCTTAAGCTGCGCCGATCCTGCGCACGCTCCTCACCAACCCACCCTGGCCTTCCAGACAGACCCACATGAAGCTTCATATCGGCAACAAAAACTATTCGTCGTGGTCCATGCGGCCCTGGGTGCTGATGCGTGGCACCGGTATTGCCTTCGAAGAAGTCATGGTGCGTTTCGACGGCTTCGCCCCAGACTCCCGGTTCAAGCAGACGATGGATGCGGTCAGCCCGACAGGCAAGGTGCCGCTTCTTGACGACGACGGACTGATGGTCTGGGATTCACTGGCCATCGCCGAATACCTGGCCGAGCGCTTTCCTGAAAAACAGCTGTGGCCCGCAGATCGCGCAGCGCGTGCGCGCGCACGCAGCGTCTGTGCCGAGATGCACAGCGGATTCGCCGCGCTGCGAAGCGCCTGCCCGATGAACATTGAGGCGTCTTTGCCTGAGGCGGGCGCACTCGCACTGCGCGACCATCCCGCTGTGCGAACCGATCTGGCGCGGATCGCCCAGATGTGGAGCGCGTTGCTCGCCGAATACGGCGGGCCGATGTTATTCGGATCATTCAGCGTCGCCGACGCCTACTTTGCACCGGTGGTGATGCGGCTAAGAACCTATGCGCTACCGGTCCCTGCAGAGGTCGCCGCTTATATGCAGCGCCTGGTCGAACAGCCGGGCGTGCGCGCCTGGATCGAAGGCGCGCTGGCCGAGCAGGACTTTCGTGATTTCGAGGAGCCTTACCGCTTGCATCGGTGAACGCAGGGCTCGGCTCACCGGTTCAGGCGGCACGGCCCGTTTCAAGCCATTAGCCAGGCCGTCGCTCGAAGGCAGGCAAATCCGCCGGGATGTGATGAAACGCCTGCTTGTCGATCGTGAAAATCGCAGCCTTAGGCTTGAAGATTGAGGGATCGTCGAAGGTGCCCACCTTCAGGATGATGGCCCCGGCACGCTTGGGTGATCGGGTGCCAATGGCGGTGCCGCAGGTGGGGCAGAACAGCCTCGTAACCGCGCTCTGAATGTCGGTGCGCGTAAAACTGCTGGGTGTGCCCTGGGTAAACCGAAAGCCGGTCTCTGGCATGACCATGATCACGTTCGGATTGCCGCCCGTGATGTACTGGCACTCCCGACAATGGCACTGCAAAGCGGCCAACGGCTCGCCCTCAGCCACATATCGAATGCCCTTGCAGTAGCAGCCGCCTTCAATTTTCATGATGTTCGCTCCAGTCATCCGCCTACGACGCTGCAGCCATTGCAGCGAGTGCCTCTCGTGCGGCCGGCGTGTGGTACACGTCTGCCTTCGGCGGGATCTGCATCAACAACACCTGCACACCTGCCTTGCCCGCCTGAAGCTGCTGGGCCGGCTCATCCGCAGACACGAACATGGTTTCCCACTGATGCAGTGCCTGCCCGTTGTGCTGCAGTTCACCCGCAAGCACCATCAGAAATTGACCGCTGCTACCCGCCGGGTCCAGCGCCTGGGCGCTTGCGCCGGGCGGCACCTGCCAGACCTGGGCTGCGAGTTTGTCAGGCGCGGGCGCGATCAGATCGATGCAGCGCGGCGACGTGAGCGCCGCGATCGCCGCATCGTCCAGGGGCTGATAGGACTCGCTTGACTCCTGACGCTTCGGGCCACGGACCATGCGGTCGCGGTCCCTGGAGGCCATCATCGCGCCCTGCTCATGGACCGCACGGATGGTGAAGTACATGACACCCTCCGGGCCCGCAATGATCGGGCCGTACCCGCTGTACGCACCCGCGTAATGCACCATGATCGGGCCGATGTGATGCTTGCCCATGGTCCCTGCCCCACCCACCACCACCTGGAACTGATTTTCCCGGTGCCAATGCGTGGGCAGCACTTTGCCCGCACCTTGTTCGATCAGAAAGACCGTGGGAGACAGCAGCGGATCTTCCCCGCTCTCCATCCACTCACCCTTGTGGTACTCAAAACCATCGGGCAATTGCAGGAAGCGGCGGCGCATGTCGCCGTGTGCTCGGGTTCCTGTGACGATCATCGTCTGTCTCCGCAAAGGTTTGGTTTCAAAGGGGTGCGCCCTGCGTTCGGCCGGGATTACGCTCCGCAGTTTAACTGTGCCGCGCGCAGGCGGTACGACTGATCATTCAGATACAGGTTCAAGCGTCACCCTTCACTCCTTCACGTGCGGTTCGTTTCAGTTCGCGCTGAGGAATATCTTGTGGTCGGTCACGGAGCTGCTTAAGCCCTCGGTAGTCGTCGCGAGCGGGCCCCCGGTTGCGATCAGCGTGCAGATAAGCTGGGCAAGCGCCTATCGTGCGTCAGCGGATCTCCAGCGGCACGCAGAGCTGGTAGCCCGAACCGCGCAGGGCCCTTAGGGCACCGCCAGCAAATCCGACCTGACCAAGCTTGCTGCGCAGACGAGTCATCCTGACAGCCAGGTTCGACTTGCTCGCATCACTGACGTCCAGGCCCATGACCTCGATCAGTTGCCAGTGCTCCAGACGCCGTCCTGGCGCACGGGCCAGCGCCGACAGCAGCACAACATCAGCGGGATTGAGCGCAGTGACTCCATGAGGCCCCCGCAGTTGTGACGTCAGCGAGTTGAGTTGCAGTGGATCCAAGGCATTGCTCGCGCTCTTCATCGAGTCAGACCGAATCGATCGACCTAAGGCTCGCACCGCAGCGAGAAGCTCGTCTTCGGCGACAGGCTTGGACAGGTACAGGTCAGCGCCCACGTCGTAGCCTCGCACCCGATCATCCACCGCTGTGCGCGTGCTCATCATGATCACCCGCAGGCTTGGCTGTACACGTTTGAGTCGCACAGCCAAACTCAGGCCGTCCTCTCCCGGCAGGTTCAGGTCCAGGATCATCAGCTCGAAGATTTCGGTCAATGCTGCGTCGTTCAAATCCTCGGCGCATGAGAACCCTGTGGCCAGATGCCCGTGGCTCGCCAGCACTTCAATGAGCGACTCGAGCAGGTCGATGTTGTCTTCGACGATACCGATCTTGAGTTGAACGTCCACGATGAGACCCTCCGATCGTCGCGCCCTCCAGTGACACCCTCGCCCTGCGGCGAGGCCTACCTACGAGAAGGCATGGCGACAAATCATGACGCTACCTCAGCGCCACGCAGAAAAGATTGCAGGGTATTTCAGGTCTCAGGCCGACTCCGCGGCTGGAAGCCACAGATCGAAGCACACCTGGTCACCCTGCGCATCACGAAGCGTCAGCATGCCGCCGCTGCGCTCGGCCAGTCGGCGTGACAGGTACAGACCCAGCCCGGAACCCGATTGCCGACGCGCCAGCGCTCCTCGATGGTACTTCTCAAAAACACGATCCGGATCGGGCCTTCCGGCAGCGCCCACCTGATTGGCGACTCGCAGCAGCACACCTTGCCTGCCACGCATCGCAGCCGACTCGACGCTGGCCTGCACGCGTGCCTCCAGGGGGCTGTACTTAAGCGCGTTTTCCAGCATGTTGCCGATGATCACCAGCAGCATCTGCCGATCAGCCAGGCACACCGGCAGTTCTGAAGCCACGCGACAGTCCACCCGATCGGCAAGCAATTGCGTGTTGAGCGCTTCAGCCAGGAGCTCGTCCATGGCTAAGGGCGCAATTCTCAGGAATGCGTCACGTCGACCATCCGCGTCGTCCACGAGTGCGGCCTGTTCGCAGCGGTCGATCACGTTGCGTATGTTGTCCACGGCCCTATGTGCCCGCTCGCGCATCGACGCACTGTTGCCCCGGTTGCCTAATGCCAGACTCACCACCGACAACGGCGTTTTCAGTTCGTGAGCGAGCATCGTCATCAGTTCGGCCTGCTCTGCCGCACGCTCGCGCTCAACTCGCGCTTCCTGCTGAGCTTGTCGGAAAGCAAGTGCAGATTGCAGGCGCCGGTGTCGCTCCTGACGAGCACGCAGCAGCAACAAACTTCCCAGCAGCACCGTACTGGCCAGGCCGTAGGCGATGAACCCGCTATAGGTCCAGACACCCGCAGGCAGCAAACCCAGTACGCGCAAGGACTGCGGTGTGGTGAGAGCAGCCATCGCCACATAGACCACGACCAGATACACCCGCCACCAAGCGCTGCCCGAGCCGCCGCCCACAGCCAGGTCAGGGCGGGCTTGGCAGGCCACCAATACAAATAGGGGCATGACAACCAGAACCGTCGACTGGGTGAGCATGAGCCCGGGGCGCACCTCGCCAGCGGCGACTAACATAAGCCCGGCCAATGCTGCGCCCGTCAGTAGTTTCAGCAGCCTGTTGCCGATCCTGCTGCCCCCCAGATCCGACAACAACCGTGAATGAAAAATCGCCGTGATCGCGGTGTGTACCGGGATCATCAACGAGGTGAGCCGATCGATGACGGCCGCAGTCAACCAATCCGGGCCAGCGAGCCTGAGTACGCCCATCAGCGTCAGGCTCAGCACCAAGGCAGAAAGCTGGTGTGCAATGAACAAGCCCAGCACCGCATCGCGATGTTCCAGCCAGACAGCGAACGCCCATGCAATGACCATGCTGGTAAACACCAGATAGGCCAGTACGTGAATGAGCTGGTTGAAGGACACCTCGAGTGCGTCATCCCAGGTCAGCGCCTGCACGTAGATGCTATGGTTACTCGCAGTGCGCAGCCTCAACAGCACCTCGAAAGGTTGGGGCGCATCTTCGATGACCACGGCGTGGTAAATGAACCTGCTACCGGCCCTGCTGCGCTCGGTGGTGTCTCCCACCCTGACAGGTTCTTGTGCCAGCTGGTTGGTCCTGAAAACGATGATCTCGTCTAGGTGCACCGGGAGAATCCTCAGCACCAGGCGATGATCGGACGTGACGCCACCGGGGCCCGCTGCGGCAGGGTCAATTTTAAGGCGCAGCCACGTGGTCGATGCGGTGTAGCCGCGCGAAAGCGACCCACTGAAAGGTGTCCATTGGCCGGCAAGTGCTTCCCGCGGCGAAAGGGTGCCCTGCGGATCGTCGAGCCAGGTTCGCTCGACGATTGCATCGCGTAGTGCTTCGGGCGCTGCGTGCACAGCCAGCGGGGCACATAGGGTTACCAGCAGCCAGACGAACATCACTGCTTTGGCAACGTCATTCATGTTCCATGGGGGTCACTCCCATTAGTTCCGTACGGCTGACGGGGCGTCTATAGCCGCGCCGCCGTCTGTTGCGCTCCGAAGTACAGCACCTCACGCAAGGCATCCGAAGCGCGCTGATGAAATTCAACACCGACCGGGTCCAGATCACGGCGAGGCCGAGGTGCGTGGACGAAATAGCCGAATCGATCCTGCCCTCGCACAAGCGCTGCACAATCCCAGTTGCCGACGATCTGACGCGTGTCAGGCGCCAGAAAGTGCATCGACACTCCCATGCGACGGTCAGTCGATCGATTCGGACCGGATCCGTGCGCGAGGCAGTAATTGTGGATGGACATCTGGCCGGCTCGCAGCGGCATGGTGACCGCCCGGCTTCGATCCAGTTCCGTGATGCGCTGGCCCCGGGTGAGCATGTTGTTCTCGTCGTAGGTGTCTTCGTGGGGAAGCGTCTGGCCGAGATGCGTCCCCGGAATGACTGACATACAACCGGCCTCCTCGCTGGCATTAGACAATGCGAACCAGGCCGTGATCACACTCTGGCTCGACAAGCCCCAGTAGGTGTTGTCCTGATGCCAGTCCACGAAGCTGGCTGAACCGGCCTCCTTGATCCAGAAGATCGTGCTCCAACAAAGGATGTCGGGCCCGATGAGCTGTTCGATCGGGTCCAGCACACGCGGATCGCGGATGAGCTGATCAAGCCATGGAAAGAGCAGAAACGCACGGCTGCGCTGTGCTGGCTTCAGATGCCCGCCTTGGCTGGCTTCGAAGGCTTCCAGTGTGGCCCGAAGACGCAAGGCCTCTTCGGGTGGCATCACGTCGAGGCAAGGGATGAACCCTTGTTGGCGGTAGCGATCGACGGTGGCAGGATCGAGCATGGCGGCGTGCTCCTTGGGCGGGCAGGTTCAAGCGTACTGACAGTGGCGCGTACCGGCAAGAAGCGGAGCGAATCGTCATTCACACG
>DGIT01000023.1:13335-13653 GCA_002386465.1 Burkholderiales bacterium UBA4615
CTGGCTGTTGTGCTGGGTGCCGCGCTGCTCATCGGGCGCAAGGGTCATCGATCCGAGTGATCGGCAAGGTGTTCTGGGGATGGTCGGTCTGACTCGGCTTTTTTTGGCAGAGACCAAGCCTCCTGAAAGTCATCGCTACCCATGGGCTGAGAATTAATGCGTCGCCGTCATCATCAGGCAGCGCTGTTTGAGCCGAGACGGTCGGATTCGCCCGGCGGCTCGTCAAACTGAGCGACGAATTCAAACCCTTATGCGTGTGGCGGTGCCGATGCCCTTGTCGTGGCACACGCTCGCGATTGCCGCGCCTGCGCCCTGACC
>DGIT01000023.1:13716-13838 GCA_002386465.1 Burkholderiales bacterium UBA4615
GCCGTTCGTTTCGACGCGCCACCGACCGGGGCGGCGTGCTGGGCGCTCTGATTGCGCCCTGATGCTTCCTTGCCCCGGCCGCGGGTCTCGCCCTGGCCGGTTGCAGCGGTTCGGATTCCGGC
>DGIT01000023.1:13877-14130 GCA_002386465.1 Burkholderiales bacterium UBA4615
GACGAGGCCTTGGCGCTGCTGATCAACGCCCGGGCGTCCATGCCGGTGTGTCCCACTCACTCTTGCCCCGGCGTGAACAGTCGATTACCCTCGGCTCGTGTTGAAGGTCGTTCTCACCGAGGTGTTCGAGAAGTGGCTCGAGGGCCTGCGGGATCCGCCGACGCGCCGCCGTTTGTTGCTGCGACTGCGTAAGGCCAGCCTGGGGCAGCTCGGTGACGTGAAGCCCGTCGCCCAGGCCTGATGCTCGGTGGGG
>DGIT01000081.1 GCA_002386465.1 Burkholderiales bacterium UBA4615
ACGGTTTGCTGGGCAGCTGGCCAGGCCATCGGATTCTGATCGGACATGCAATGGGGGCGCGCATCGCCCAGGGTCTGGTCGCCAGAGGCTATCGGGACGGGCTGGTCATGATTGCGCCGCCCGCACAGGACGGTGGTCTGCAGCCGCTGCGGGCGTTGGCGCGAGCGCATCCCGCGCGCTTCATGCGCGCCTGGGCCGAGCGCCGTCCGCGGTTGTGCTTCGGACCGCAAGGCCAGCCGCACGAGGGTGCCGTGCGCGAATTGCTGCTGTATCCGGGGGCTTCGGCGGCGCAGGCGCACAGCGTGGCCACCGCATTGCGCGACGAGTCGTTTTCCGCCTGCATGCAGTGGCTGGGTCGCAGCCCCTGGCCGATCGACCCACAGGTGCCGACCCTGGTCCTGGGCGGGCGCGAGGACCCGTGGGTACCCCTGACTGCACTGCGCCATACCGCGGCGGCCTGGCAAGCCACGGCGCATGTGATCCCACATGCAGGTCATTGTCCGATGCTGGGTGAGACAGGGCTCAGCGTGGCTCGCCATATCGAGCGCTGGCTCTTCGAATGACCGTGCGTTTGGCTCCGATGGCCTCAGGCCCTATAGTCGGCGTGCGATGAAAACAGTGGACGTTCTGGTGGTGGGAGGCGGCAACGCCGCCCTGTGCGCCGCGCTGACGGCGCGTGAGGCGGGGGCGAGCGTGCTCATGCTTGAAGCGGCACCGCGCGCGTGGCGCGGCGGCAATTCGATGCACGTGCGCAATTTGCGCTGCATGCATGATGCGCCGCAGGACGTGCTGGTTGATGCCTATCCTGAAGAGGAATTCTGGCAGGACCTGCTCAAGGTGACAGGCGGTCAGACGAACGAGGCACTGGCGCGCCGGGTGATCCGCGACTCCTCCGTATGCCGACCCTGGATGCAGCGTCATGGGGTGCGGTTTCAACCGGCCCTCTCGGGTGCGCTGCATGTCTCGCGCACCAACGCGTTTTTCATGGGCGGGGGCAAAGCGCTGGTGAATGCCTACTACCGCAGCGCCGAGCAGCTGGGCATCGCGGTACGCTACGACTGCCCTGTGGATGGCATTGAACTGCAAGGCGATCGCTTTGTAGCCGCACGCGTGGGCAGTGAGCGCATCGTGGCTCGCACCTGTGTGCTGGCGGCCGGAGGGTTCGAATCCAATATTCCGTGGATGCGCGAAGCCTGGGGCCAGAATGCCGCGGGCGAATGGCCTGCCGAGAATTTTCTGATCCGGGGCACCCGCTACAACATGGGCGTCGTGCTGCGGCATATGCTTGATGCTGGCGCTGATGCGATCGGCGATCCGACCCAGGCTCATTGCGTGGCCATCGATGCCCGCGCCCCGCTCTATGACGGAGGCATCTGCACCCGCATCGACTGCGTATCACTGGGCGTGGTGGTCAATCGCGACGCCCAGCGCTTTTACGACGAGGGCGAGGATTTCTGGCCCAAGCGCTATGCCATCTGGGGCCGTCTGGTGGCCATGCAGCCGGGGCAAATTGCCTGGTCAGTGATCGATGCCAAGGCGGTCGGGCGCTTCATGCCACCGGTGTTCCCGGGCACGCGGGCCGACAGCCTGCCTGAACTGGCGCGAGCGCTGGGGCTGCCCGAAGCCGCGTTTGTGCGCACTGTGGCCGATTACAACGCGGCTTGCCGTGTCGGGACCTTCGACCACACGCAACTCGATGACTGCCATACCGAGGGACTGGTGCCGGCTAAAACGCACTGGGCGCTGCCGATCGACCGCCCGCCTTTCTATGCCTATGCAGTACGCCCCGGCGTGACCTTCACCTATCTGGGATTGAAAACCGATGAGACCGCTGCGGTGCACTTTGGGGGTCGTCCCAGTCCGAATCTGTTCGTGGCAGGCGAGATGATGGCGGGCAATGTGCTGGGCAAGGGCTATACGGCCGGGGTCGGCATGTCGATCGGTACGGCCTTCGGGCGGATCGCCGGCGCCTCAGCTGCAGCAGCGCTGAACATCAGGGCGCATGCATGACGACGCTCGACGCCCTGACACGAGAAGCCGCGCACCTGGGGGCGGGTGGGCGGCCTTCAGAAGGTGTGGCCGCCCTGAGCGACCACGAAGCTGAAGTGGCCCGGGTGCTGCAGATCTGCAATGCCTGCCGTTATTGCGAAGGATTTTGCGCGGTCTTTCCGGCCATGACCCGACGGCTGGAATTCGGCGCCTCGGACATTCATTACCTGGCCAACCTGTGCCACAACTGCGGCGCCTGTCTGCACGCCTGTCAGTACGCGCCGCCGCACGATTTCGCTGTGGCAGTGCCGCAGGCCATGGCGCGGGTGCGTGGCGACACCTATGCGGACCATGCGTTTCCTGCCGTGCTGGGGGCTCTGTACCGGCGCAATGGATTGACCGTGGCGCTTGCGCTGGCCGCGGGCTTGTCGTTCTTTCTCCTGCTGGGGCTCGCCTCCACGGGCTCGCTGTGGCATGAGCCGCTGGCCGGCAATTTCTATGCGGTGTTTCCGCACAACCTGCTGGTCGCCCTGTTTGGCGGGGTTTCTGGCTGGGTGCTGCTGGCGCTTGGTGTGGGCGCGGCTCGCTTCTGGCGTTCGGTGCAACCGGGCGGGCCAGCTGTTCCGATGGGCGAGGCACTGGCTGAAGCAGGCCATGACGCGCTGCGCCTGAAGTATCTCGACGGCGGCCATGGCGACGGATGCAATAACGAAGATGACCGCTTCACCCATGCCCGGCGCCATCTTCACCACGCCACGTTCTATGGCTTCATGCTGTGCTTTGCGTCCACGTCGGTGGCGACCCTGTACCACTACGTATTCGGCTGGCAGGCGCCCTATGCGCTGACCAGCCTGCCAGTGGTGCTCGGAACTCTGGGCGGCCTGGGGTTGCTGGTGGGGCCCGCGGGCTTACTCTGGCTCAACCTCAAGCGCCATCCCCTGCAAGGCGATCCCGCGCAGCGGCCGATGGACCGCGGCTTCATTGGGCTGTTATGGATGACGGCATTCACCGGGCTGGCCCTGCTGGCCGGTCGTGATACTGGCGCGATGGCGGTGTTGCTTGCGGTCCATCTCGGTGTGGTCATGGCGCTTTTTTTGACCTTGCCCTATGGCAAGTTTGCGCATGCGGTCTACCGTTGCGCGGCGCTGTTGAAGTGGTCGATCGAAAAGCGACAACCCAGCAATCTGTCATTGGGATCCGATTGAAAGGACGCACACGATGAGCGAGACGGCATATCTGCGAGACGGACGCCTGGTCATTGCTTCAATGCGCGAGCGCTGCTCGCCGCAGGAGTGGGAGGCCCGGGTGGATCTGGCCGCCTGCTACCGGCTGGTGGACCTGTACGGGATGTCGGACATGATGGCCAACCATATCTCGATGCGCGTGCCCGGAGACGGCGAGGCCTTCCTCATCAACCCGTACGGAATGATGTACGACGAGATCACCGCGTCCAGTCTCATTAAGGTGGATATCGACGGCAACATCCTGTCGCGCCCCGACTTCGGTGATCTCGATTACGGGGTCAACAAGGCTGGCTATGTGATCCACAGTGCCATTCATGCGGCACGACCCGAACTGGCTTGTGTCATTCATACGCACAGCTGGGCATCGATGGCCGTGTCGGCGCTCAAGTGCGGCCTGCTGCCCATCACGCAAACCGGCATGCGGTTCCTGAAGGCGGGTTACCACGACTACCAGGGCGTGGTGCTCGATACAGCTGAGCAGGCATCGCTGCTGGCCGATCTGGGCGATGCCGAGGCGCTGATCTTGCGCAACCACGGGGCCCTGACCGTGGGGCGCACCGTGGGCGAGGCCTTCAACTGGATGCACCGGCTGGAAAAAGCCTGCCAGTCGCAACTGGCTGCCATGGCCTGCAACACCCCGATGGTCGATGTGCCGGCGGACGTTCTGCAAGCCACCTGGAACAACTATCAGCGCGGCACGCGTCGACCCTTCGGTGTCATGGAGTGGCCGGGCCTGCTACGCAAGCTCGATCGCATCGACCCCTCCTACAAGACCTGACGAGATCCGCAGCATGAACATCCCCGTGTCTGTGCTGGCGCGTCGCCGGCAACTGGCCCGCATCGCAGCCTCGAGCGCCGAATACATTGCAAAAGTTCAGGCGCAGCAGGTCTGCACACAGGACGGATGATTGACGATGCACCACGAGCCGCTGTCGATTCTCATGTCGCGCGCCGCCTTTGAGGAGATCGGTCCGGGCATCGGCCAGCGGCTGGGTGAACGGCCCTGGCGCCCGGTCCTGCTCGGCGAATGCGATGAGGCCGCCAGGCAGGCGGTGAATATCGCGCTGATCACCCGCGATGTGACCGGGCGCTCTACGAAGTTTGTCGTGGGCGATACGCTGGCGGCCTGCTACGAGGTGCTGCGTGCTTCCACGGCACTGCGCTGGGTGCACACCCATTCAGCCGGTGCAGACCGGCCAATCTACGCTGAGCTGCGCGCGCGAGGCGTGGCCGTGAGTACGTCATCGGGTGCCAACGCACCCATCGTCGCTCAGTCGGCGATCGCCGGCATTCTGGCGCTCACCCGGCGTTTTCCGGCCCTGGCACGGGCGCAGCGTGAGCATCGCTGGGCACCGCTGCTGGCCGAGGCCATTCCTCCCGATCTGGAGGGCCAATGCGCCGTGCTGGTGGGGTGGGGGCCTGCCGGTCGGCGTATTGCCGAGTTGCTGCAGGTGCTGGGAGTCCGAGTGAAAGTGGTCCGGCATCAGGCTGTTTCGGCTGGCCCCGACTTTCCGACGGTCACCTACGATGGTTTACGCCAGACCCTGCACGATGCGCAGTGGCTGGTGCTGGTGTGTCCGCTGAGCGAGCACACCCGCGGTCTGGTTGATGCACGAACGCTAGCTGCATTGCCGCGCGGCGCGCACCTGATCAATGTGGCGCGCGGTGAAGTGATCGACGAAGCGGCACTCATCGATGCCTTGCGAAGCGGCCATCTGGCCGGTGCGCATCTGGACGTGTTCACACGCGAGCCCCTTGAGCCCGAGTCACCGCTGTGGGATCTGCCCAACGTCATCCTCACGCCCCACTCTGCGGGTCATTCCCAGGGCAATGCGGGGCGGGTCTCCGGCATCTTCCTGGACAACCTGCAGGCCTGGGCGCAAGGCCGGGCGCTGCGCAATGCGGTTCAATAGGGCCGCGGCAGACGGCCGCAGGTATGATCGACTGTCTTGTACGTTGACACCGTGAGGCCGTCGTGAACCATCCCTATGCCATCACTGATTCGCTGAAGCGACCACTGCCGCAGGCACTGGCTGAACGCTTGCGCGCCCACTTCGGCGAACGATTCTCGACGGCTCAGGCGGTGCGTGATCATCATGGCCGTGATGAATCGCCGTTCCCTGTCACACCGCCCGATGCGGTGGTGTTCGCGGAAACTACTGAAGATGTCGTCGAAGCGGTCAATGCCTGCCGCGAACATCGGTTTCCGATCATCGCCTATGGTGCGGGCTCATCGCTCGAAGGCCATCTGCTGGCAGTCCAGGGCGGACTGACCATCGACCTCTCACGCATGAACCGCATGGTCGCGATCCATGCCGAAGACCTGAACTGCACGGTGCAGGCGGGCGTCACGCGCAAGCAGCTCAATGCCGAGATCAAGGACACCGGGCTCTTTTTCCCGATCGATCCGGGTGCCGACGCCTCGCTTGGCGGCATGTCGGCCACGAGGGCCTCGGGCACCAACGCCGTGCGCTACGGCACGATGCGCGAAAACGTTCTGGGTCTGACCGTCGTGACCGCGCAGGGCAAGGTGATTCGCACCGGTGGGCGCGCCAAAAAGTCGTCGGCGGGCTACGACCTCACGCGCCTTTTCGTGGGGTCGGAAGGCACGCTCGGGATCATTACGGAAGTGACGGTCAAGCTGTACCCCGTGCCCGAAGCGATGTCGGC
>DGIT01000128.1:0-62358 GCA_002386465.1 Burkholderiales bacterium UBA4615
CAGCGCCAGCAGCGCCAGCAGCCCCGGCCCCGGCCCCGGCCCCGGCCCCGGCCAAGTAAGCTCTTCACCCGCAGCCCAGACCCGCTTCCGGGAGAGCCACGATGTCCCTGTCCGAGATCTGTATCCGCCGTCCGGTGTTTGCCACCGTGCTCTCGCTCGTGCTCATGCTGCTCGGAGCGGTCAGCTTCGACCGCCTGACCGTGCGCGAATACCCGAAGATTGACTTGCCGGTGGTCAACGTAGACACCCGCTATCTGGGCGCATCGGCCGACATCATCGAGTCCCAGGTCACCAAGCCGATGGAAGACTCCATCGCGGGGATCGAAGGTGTCGATGTGCTCACCTCGATCTCGCGCCCTGAGCAGAGCCAGATCACCGTGCGCTTCAAGCTCGACCGCGATCCCGATTCCGCTGCAGCCGATGTGCGCGACCGCGTCTCGCGCGTGCGCCAGCGCCTGCCGCAGGATGCCGATGAGCCCGTGATCGCCAAGGTCGAAGCCGACGCCACACCGGTGATCTGGCTGGCCTTTCAGAGTGAGTCGATGAGCCCGCTCGACATCACCGATTTTGTCAGTCGCAACATCAAGCCCAAAATTCAGACCCTGCCGGGCGCAGCCGATGTACGTATCTTCGGCGAGCGGCGCTACTCAATGCGCATCTGGATCGACCCCGAGCGTCTCAATGCATTCAAGCTCACGCCACAGGATGTCGAAGATGCGCTGCGACGCCAGAACGTCGAGATCCCCTCCGGGCGCATCGAAAGCACGCAACGCGAATTTACGGTGGTCTCCCAGTCTGACCTGCAGCGCACGCAGGAGTTCGAGGATGTGATCGTCCGGGTCATCAACGGCTATGCCGTGCGGATTCGCGACATTGCAAAGGTGGGTGTGGCACCTCAGGTTGAGCGCTCGGTGACCCGACTCAATGGCAAAGTCGCCATCTCGGTGGGTGTCATCAAGCAGGCCACGGCCAACCCGCTGACGCTTTCGGCGGCGGTGCGCGAGCAGCTGCCCAACATTCAGCGCGAACTGCCTCCCGGACTGACCGTGCAGGTGGCCAACGACAACTCGGTGTTCATCGACCGATCGATCAAGTCGGTCTACAAGACGATCGCCGAAGCGGTCGCCCTGGTCGCCCTGGTGATCATCGTGTTCCTGCATTCGATCCGGGCTAGCATCATCCCGCTGGTCACAATTCCGGTCTGTCTCATCACCTCGTTCGGACTGATGTACGCGGCCGGGTTTTCGATCAATACGCTCACGCTGTTGGCGATGGTCCTGGCCATTGGTCTGGTGGTCGATGACGCGATCGTCGTCCTGGAAAATATCTATCGCCATATTGAGGAAGGGATGTCGCCAATGGCAGCCTCCCTGAAGGGCGTCAAGGAAGTCGGCTTTGCGGTGGTGGCCATGACGCTGACGCTGGCTGCGGTCTATGCGCCGGTGGCATTCACGCCGGGTCGCACCGGGCGCCTGTTCGTGGAGTTCGCGCTGACCCTGGCCGGTACGGTGCTGGTGTCCGGTTTCATCGCGCTCACGCTGTCGCCCATGATGTGCTCGCGTCTGCTCAAACCGCACGGCAAGGGCAACTTTGTTGGCAACGCTATCGAGGCCGCGCTCAATGGCCTCATGCGAGGCTACGGCGCAGCCTTGCGATTCGTGCTCAGCCAGCGCTGGCTGATTCTGCTGCTGTACGCGGCGGTGGCCTATGGCTGCTATCACCTGGTCACGACCATCAAACGCGAACTCGCGCCCACCGAAGATCGCGGCAGCATCCTCACCATCATCAATGGCCCCGACGGTGCATCGCTGGGCTACACCCTGAAGTACGGCGGTCAACTGGAGCAGATCGCCAAGGGCTTTCCCGAAATCGACCGGGCCTTCGTCATCTCGGGTCTTCCGACGGTCGCACAGGGCATCGCATTCTGGCGTCTGACTGACTGGGACCAGCGCGAGCGCAAGGTGCAGGATCTGATCAAGGAACTGCAGCCGAAGCTCGCCTCAGTGCCCGGTGTGCTCGCCTTCGCGGTCGCTCCAGCCTCACTGGGTCAGCCGCCCAGAGAGCGGCCGATCAATTTCATCATGATGACCACCGAGCCCTACGACAAGCTCGCCAGGACCGTTCAGCCAGTGATCCGCGATCTGCAACAGTGGCCGGGGCTGGTGGGCGTCGACAGCGACCTGCGGCTGAACAAGCCGGAATTGCGCCTGAGTATCGACCGCGATCGGGCGGCTGATGCGGGCGTTCAGGTCGAGACCATCGGACGAGCCATCGAGACTATGCTCGGCGGACGACAGGTCACCCGCTTCAAGCGCAACGGCGAGCAGTACGATGTGATCGTCCAGCTTGATCCTGCAGCGCGCAATTCACCCCAGGATATTGCGTCCATCTTCGTGCGCGGCCGTAGCGAGGCGATGATTCCGCTCTCCAGCCTCGTGGCTTGGAAAGAGGCAGTCGGCCCGCGCGAGCTGAATCACTTCTCGCAGCGTCGGGCTGTCACCGTCACGGCCAACCTCGCACCCGGTACGTCGCTGGGCGAGGCGGTGGAATACCTTGAGGCGACGGCCCGCAAGCACCTGCCCAGCGGCTACGCGATCGACTACAACGGTCAGACCCGCGAGTTCAAGGAAGCGGCCTCTTCGCTTGCGCTCACATTTATGCTGGCACTGGCCTTCATCTATCTGGTGCTGGCTGCGCAGTTCGAAAGCTTCGTTGATCCGTTCATCATCATGCTGACCGTGCCGCTGGCCATGGCGGGTGCACTCTGGCTCCTGATTCAGTCGGGTGGTTCACTCAATGTCTACAGCCAGATTGGCCTGATCACCCTGGTGGGTCTGATCACCAAGCACGGCATTCTCATCGTGGAGTTCGCCAACCAGATCCGCGCTGAGGGTAAGGCACTGCGCGAGGCCGTGATTGAGGCTGCGACGTTACGCTTGCGACCAATCCTCATGACCACCGGCGCGATGGTGCTGGGGGCTGTCCCGCTGGCGCTGGCGACTGGTGCGGGTGCCGAGAGCCGGGTGCAGATCGGCATGGTGGTTGTGGGCGGGATGACCTTCGGCACACTGCTCACATTGTTTGTCGTACCCACCTTCTATACGCTGCTGAGCCGCAGCCGGCTGGGCGGCGTCCATGCGAGTGAGCAGGCAGTCGATGGGGCGGGGCACGGACATGGGCCGAATGCGAGCGCTCCGGCAGCCGGTGCACCGCCGCCTGCAGCCACGCCGTCGGCCAGCCCCGCGGCCGGATCCTGAACATGCGGCCGCCACTTAACCGTGCAGCGTGTGTGCTGCGCGCCTGTGCTGAGCAACCCATGCGTCGATGGTTCGCTTGCCAATGATTCGCCAGATCGTCCTCGACACTGAAACGACCGGTCTGGCCGCAGATCAGGGGCACCGCATCATCGAGATCGGCTGCCTGGAGATCATCAATCGGCGACTGTCGGGTCGCACGCTGCATCTGTACCTCAACCCTGAACGGGAAGTCGACGAGGCGGCCACCGAGGTCCACGGCATGACCTGGGACGATCTGCGCGACAAGCCGCGCTTCGCCGAGGTGGCTGAGCGGGTCATGGATTTCGTGGCCGATGCCGAGGTGCTGATCCATAACGCAGCCTTCGACGTCTCGTTTCTTGATGCCGAGCTGCAACGGGTCGGTCTGCCCCGGTTCCGCGAAGGCTGTGGTTCCGTGCTTGATACGCTGCTCATGGCCCGCGAATTGCACCCTGGCAAGCGCAATTCGCTGGATGCCCTGTGCGATCGCTACGGTGTGTCCAATGCCCATCGCTCGCTGCATGGCGCACTCCTGGATGCCGAGTTGCTGGCCGAGGTGTATCTGGCCATGACGCGTGGTCAGGACAGTTTCGAAATTGCCTTGGATGGCGATTCGTCCGGCAGCGGATCGGGCCTTGCGGGCGACTGGCCGCCCCGTGATCTGCTGGTCAAGACCTGCTCTGCGCAGGAACTCGATGCCCACGAAGCCGCGCTTGCTGCAATCGAAAAGGAACGCCGCAAGCCCGCGCTGTGGCGCGATCCGCCCACAGCCTGACCCTCCGCTTTTGAGGGGCGCATCCGGGGCGTTCCGGTAAAATCCTGCAATCGCCGTCCCGACCTCCTGTCGGGGGCGTCCCCTCCGAAAGCGTCCACTTGAAATCCATTCGCCATGCCCGCACCGGGCGCGACCGCAAGTCACATTTGTCGGCTGATGCCGAACGGCTGGTGTCGGCCGCGCTGGGTCTGGCCAACTCGGGCAGTCGGATCGAGGACGCCTATTGGGACCGTCAACTCGCACACCGCATCGAAAGGCTGCTCGATGGCCATCATCCGCAGTCGATCTATGACGCGCTCGATCGCCTGCACCAGACAGATGTCGAGGCCTACGGCGCTCTGATCGAGGCTGTCGAGACCGCCGCCGAGTCCCTGACCCTGGAGCATGAGGGTGCCCGCTGGGACGTCCTGCTCGTGGCCGCACCAGTCGTGGCCTGGACGCGGTTTCGCATTCCGTCCGGTCCGATCACCCCTGAAGTGGCGGCCACGCTGTCTGCGCATTGGCAGGCCCATGTGCTCGCCAGCGGCGCACAGTTTCGGCTGTCTCCCTGTCTTTACAGCGTTGACCAGCTGCCGCGCGATTTCGGTGAACTGCGCCGTCTGGCGCGCAAGCTGGGTCAGGCAGCCGTGTCGCCGAACGGGCAGTCGCCGCGACCCGACAGCAAGTCGCTGCCCGAGACCGCCGACATGCTCGCCGACAGCCGGTTCCTGCTTGCCGCGGTGGCGGTGCCTGAAGGCCAGGCGATGTTCCGTTGGCAGGCGGTCGATACCGCTGAGCATGCCTCGCGGGTGCAATGCCTGGAGCAATGGATCGCCCAGGCCCGCCCCACACTTGAGTCGCTTTTGCCAGGCTGCGGATTTGAATGTCTGCTGCCTGACGCTTATCACATCAATCTGCGCGAGTCCGATCGGCGGGTGCGGCCCTACGCCATCAAAGCGGCGGTGCATTGCCTGACGCATGCACTGGCCATCCAGCCCGAGGTTGTCAAAGCCACGGTCGCCCCGTTCGGCGATGACCGGATCGATGAATACCGGGTGGGTCTGTCAGTGGCTGACAGCGAAGAGGTGGCGCAGGGCGTGGTCTGGCCGCTTCTGGGCGCAGAGAGCGAAACTGACGAGCCCTCGCCTCTGGAGCGCATTCGCGAGACCCTGCGCGAGGCCGGCGTGACCGAACTGCGCACCTGGTCGGAAGTCACCGAACCCGAATATTGCGAAGATTGCGGTGTGCCGCTCTTTCCCAATCATGTGGGCGATGTGGTGCATGCCGAAATGCCCGAGGACACCGAGCCCGAGGCCACGCACTTTCACTGAGGCCGCGATGCGGCCCCGCTCCATTTGCCGATGACTGACCTGTATGGCTGATTTGCACGATTCCCCAGACGTGCCGCAAGGCGGCCGTCCCTTGACCGAACCTGGCCTCGTACAGGGTCGCCGCGAGTGGCTGCACCATGCATTCACCGTTGCCTCGGGTCTGGCGGCCGCCGGATGGCTGCCTCAGGCAGCGCTTGCGCAATCGTCCTCGGCGGCGGCGAATGCGCCCTCAGCAGGTGGCGCCTCCGCCTGGAACCGCCCGGCCTTTGATGCCAAGTCGATGGCCGAAGTGATGAAGGCGCTGGGCGTGGCGGCACCGGTCGAGACCCGCGAGATCACCATCACAGCGCCTGATATTGCCGAGAATGGTGCCATCGTGCCGCTGGGCATCAGCACCACCCTGGCGGGTGTGCGGCGGTTGGCGATCCTGGTCGACAAGAACCCGTCGATCCTCGCCGCCGTTTTTCAGCTGAGCGATGCGATCGAACCGAATCTGAACACCCGCATCAAGATGAACCAGTCGTCCTGGGTCTATGCCGTGGCCATGACCGCAGACGGGCGCACGCTCTTTGCGCGTCGTGACGTCAAGATCACCCTGGGCGGTTGCGGAGCCTGACCATGACCGAAGCCACCCGCATTCGCGCCCAGTTGACTGGCGACAAGGCCACCGTACGCATCCTCATGACCCACGAAATGGAAAGCGGCCAGCGCAAGGATCAACTGGGCAAACTCGTGCCAGCCTGGTTCATCCAGGAAGTGACCGTGCAGCATGAAGGCCGAGCGGTGCTGACCGCGCAGTGGGGGCCGGCCATGTCGCGCAACCCGTTCGTGCAATGCGTGCTGAAAGGCGCCCGCGCCGGCGATCGCATTACGGTGAGCTGGGTCGACAACCGTGGCGAACGGCGCACCGATGAGGCCACGGTCGGCACCTGAGCACCGCACCGCAGCATCGGCTTTGCCTCACCCCAGCATGTCGGCCCAGATGTTCTCGGCCCAGGCCAGCGCATAACGCCCTTCCTGCTCGCTGGCGGCTGATGACACGCCACCCGAACCGGGCACGGTTTTGAAGGTTTTTTCTGCAGCGTCGTACTGGTGCACCGATGCCACATGCACCACGTCCTTGCCGTTGACGAAGCTGTAGCAGGTGTTCATCACGACCGGCGTGGGGTTGACCGGCTCACCCCGCAACGACTGGATGATGGCCGCAGCCGCCACCTTGGCATGCTGATTGGCCATATGCCCTGACTTGGGCATGAGCGGTGCAGAGAACGTGGCGTCGCCCAGCACATGCACACCGGCGACCGCAGTCGACTCCATGGTCAGCCAGTTCACGCCCGCCCAGCGCTGATTGATGTTCACCAGGCCTGCCTTCACAGCGATGTCGGCGGCGCGCTGCGGTGCAATCACATTCAGCACATCGGCCCGGACGTCTTCGAAGTCCAGTTTGGCCAGCGTGCCGGACACTTCCTTGAGTTCGGAGTTGGGGCGGTATTCCAGCATGCCCTTGTACTGCGCGAACGCTCGCTCGAACAGGGCTTTTTTCGACTGGATATCCGGGTTGGCGTCCAGCACCAGCACCTTGGCTGTCGGGTTGCGGGTCTGCAATGCACTGGCCACCACACACGCGCGCTCATAGGGGCCCGGCGGGCAGCGATAGGGCGCCTTGGGAATCGTGATGGCGAAGACGCCGCCCGGGCGCATCGCTTCAATTTGCGCGCGCAGGGCCAGTGTCTGTGGTCCGGCTTTCCAGGCGTGCAAGACCCGACCCGAGTCAAATGCACCCTGCAGGCCGCCAACTTGCTCTGTCAGGAAATCTACCCCGGGCGATACGACCAGGCGGTCCCAGGGCAGCACTGTGCCATCGGCCAGCCGCAGGGTACGCGCGCTGGTATCGATCGCCAATGCGTCGCCCTGCACCACGCGTACCCCCGCTTTGCGCAGGCTCTCATAGCCCCGTGAGATCTCGTTGATTTGTCGATACCCGCCCAGCACCAGATTGGAGATCGGGCACGACACAAAGGTGGCGTTGCGCTCAACGAGCGTCACGTCGATCTGGCCGCCCCAGCGGCGCAGGTAATGCGCAGCCGTGGCGCCACCGAAGCCGCCACCCAGCACTACGACGCGCCCAAGCGAGGGCTGTGCCGCGCGCGTGGCGCAACCAGTGGCGGTCAGGCCGCCCAGCGCAAGCCCTGCGCCCAGCAGGCGTCTGCGAGCAGGTGAGTGGTGTATTGGGGCGGGGAGGGTATTCAGGGCAGCGGAAGACGCTGACGGGGGCGCGATATGCGATGTGTACATGCTCGTAGCCCTCAGGGACGCGGTGTTTGCGCGGCGAAATAGCCGGCAATCAGTTTGAGTTGATCGTCGCTGTAGCCCTTGGTGATCTGATGCATGATCGTCGCGGGAATGGCGCCGCTGCGGTAGCCGTTGAGCATGGCCATCAAAGCCTCTGCAGGCACGCCCGCCAGCGGACGCATGTCGCCGCGTGCCTGGCCGTCGGTGCCATGGCAGTTGGCGCAGGTTGCAGCCAGGTTGCGGGCCAGATGGGCCGTGCCGGGGGTGGACTGGGCCCCGGCGGGCGCGGTCAGGGCCGTGGCCAGTGCCAGACCAATAGCGTAGTGAGACAGGTTCATGCGTGTGACTCCATCATGCGTGCAGATCAGACCGCGAGTTCATCACACGTGGCGGTGTCCAGGCCAGTCTCAGGCCATGCGACCTGGGTATGAGCAAATAGCCGCAGGTTTGCAGGCCGCTCAGGACGTACAGGCCGTTCAGGGCGCCAGGCGTTCCCGCAGCCAGTGGCCGTCATCCTGCAACTGATAGCGCAGGCGGTCATGCAGGCGCGAAGGCCGTCCTTGCCAGAATTCCCAGCAGTCGGGAATCAGTCGATAGCCGCCCCAATGCGCCGGACGCGGTGGTTTGAGGCCGAACTTGAGCCCGTATTCGGCCGCACGCGCCAACAGTGTGGCCCGTGAACCGATGACCGTGCTCTGGTCTGAGGCCCAGGCGCCGATGCGCGAGGCCAGCGGTCGGGATGCGAAGTACTCGTCGGATTCGGCCGCATCCACGCGTTCCACGCGACCCTCGATGCGCACCACACGTTCGAGCGCCACCCAGTGAAACTGCAGCGCGGCAAAGGGATGGGCTTCAAGCTCGGTGCCCTTGCGGCTGCTGTAGTTGGTGTACCAGACGATGCCACGCGCGTCGTAGTCCTTGATCAGCACAATGCGCGACGAGGGCCGCCCGTTGGCGCCCACCGTGGCCACGGTCATGGCATTGGGCTCTTCCACGCCGGCCTCGATGGCCTGTCGCATCCAGAGCCCAAACTGATCCAGCGGCACGCCGCTTGCGCGGTCCTCGACGAGCTCATCACGCTCGTAGCTCTTGCGAAGGTCTGCAATCCGTTCCATCGCCGCAGTATAGAGCTCTGATCCACTGTGCCGCTGAAGGTTCATGGCGTGCCCGTGGTACAGTCGCGGGCTGGCTGCGATCAACCAATCACGCGGCCCGCCGTCCGGAGTCTTCCTGGCGGCCCCTGAGTTTCACAACTCTCCCCTCATTGACGCCCGCCTCGATTGGTGTGTGCCGACCCGGTTCCTCCGGGCATCCGCACGACAGGCTGTCGCCGGAAACCGATCGAATGACCTCTGAATTGAACTTTGCCGGCCTCGGGCTGGCTGATCCCCTTTTGCGCGCCATTGCCGATGCCGGCTATGCCACGCCCACGCCAGTCCAGGCGCAGGCCATCCCGGTCGTGCTGGCCGGGCGCGACCTGCGCGCAGCCGCCCAGACTGGTACCGGCAAGACGGCGGGCTTCACGCTGCCCATCCTGCATCGCCTGTCTGCGCCTGGCCCCGATGGCCAGCCTGTGCCCACGCGAGCGGGCAAGCCACGCTGCCTCGTGCTCACGCCCACCCGTGAACTCGCCGCGCAGGTCGAGGAGTCGGTGCGCACCTATGGCAAGTACCTGCCGCTGAAGTCGCTGGTGGTGTTCGGCGGCGTCAACATCAACCCGCAGATCACCGCTTTGCGTGGTCGGGTCGACATCCTTGTGGCCACGCCCGGTCGCCTGCTCGATCACGTCGGCCAGCGCACGGTCGATCTGTCTGCGGTGGAAGTCCTGGTGCTCGATGAAGCCGATCGCATGCTCGATATGGGCTTCATCCGCGATATCCGCCGCATCCTGGCGCTGCTGCCGCGTCAGCGACAGAATCTGCTGTTTTCAGCGACCTTCTCCAACGAAATCCGCGAGCTCGCCGATGGCCTGCTGCGCGACCCGGCCAGCGTGGAAGTGGCTCGCCGCAATACAGCTTCCGAGCTGGTCGAGCAGTCGGTGCATCTGGTCGACAAGACGCTCAAGCGCCATCTGCTGGCCCATCTGATCCGCAGTCAGCGCTGGGACCAGGTGCTGGTGTTCACGCGCACCAAGCATGGCGCCAACCGGCTGGCCGAGCAGCTCTCCAAGGATGGCATCGAAGCCACGGCCATCCATGGCAACAAGAGTCAGAACGCCCGCACGCGGGCGCTGGCCGCCTTCAAGGCCGGCGACGTGCCGGTGCTGGTGGCCACCGACATCGCGGCACGCGGGCTGGATATCGACCAGCTGCCTCAGGTCGTCAACTTCGAGTTGCCCGAAGTGCCCGAGGACTATGTCCATCGCATCGGGCGAACTGGCCGCGCCGGCAGCAGTGGCGCAGCCGTATCGCTGGTGGATCGTGAGGAATCGCGCTTGCTTGCCGATATCGAGCGACTGCTCAAGAAACCGATCCCGCGCGCAGTCTCCGAGTCCTTTGAGCCACCTCCGCTTGCGCAACGCACAAGCCTGGACGACGACCGTCCGCCGCGCCCGCAGCATGCACGCCGTGGTCGGCCCCAGCAGCCTTCGGGCGGTCGCTCGTTCGGTCAGGGGCCGCGTCCGGTGCCGCAAGGCGATACCCAGCGAGGTGCTGCGTCCGTGCCCACAGGTGCCGGGCGAGGCACGGGCCGCGGGAATGGAAGCGGCGGGGCCAGCACAAGCGGAACGGGTGCAAACCGCAACGGTGGCAACCGCAGCGGCTCCGGTGCGGGCACGGGCGCACGCAGTGGGCAAGGGCCCTTGCCGCGCTCGGCCACGCGTCGCGCCGCCTGATCGCTCGCGGTCTACACTGAGGTTTTGTAGCGCGCTGAATCTGGCGCGTGTCAGGTACTCAGTGAATGAGGGGGCGTGATGTTGCGAGCCGCGCTGCTGGCGTGTGGTCTGATCTTCGGACTCGGTGCGTGTGTCTCGGTACCATCGGCCGATGCCGCCCCGTCTGCGAGCGGACCACGCCCGGTGCCCACCGGCATTCAGCGCTGGACCATCGCTGGCGATCTGGCCGATTGTGTCGGCGTGGCACCCATGCAATGCATGCGCTACCAGGAGCGCCCCGGTGGCCCCTGGCTGTTTTTCTATGGACCGATCGAAGGCTTCACGTTTCGCGAGGGCGAAGAAGCCGATGTCGAGGTACGGTATGTGCCTGTGCCGCGCCCGGCTGCAGATGCGTCCAGCCATCGTGTTGTGCTGGTGCGTGAGCTCGCAAGGAGACCTGCTACCGTGTCATCGCTTTCCGGATCAGATTGGCAACTGATTGGCATGCGCGGCCACAGCGCGACTGCCGAAACGCTGAGCGGCATCAGCATGAGTGTTGACGACTCGGGTCGGGTGTCCGGCCATTCCGGCGTCAACCGGTTCAGTGCGCAGGCTCAGATGCAGGGCTCCAGCCTGCGCCTGGCCGCACCCATCTCCACGCGCATGGCAGGCTCGCCCGAAGCGATGGCCCGTGAGTCCGAATTTCTGGGTCGCCTGACGCGCGTGGCCACCTGGCGCATCAGCGGTGATCGCTTGTTGCTGTCTGATCAGGCGGGCACCGAGTTGCTTGCGTTTCGCAAGGCGCCCTCGGGCCGCTGACGGCAGCGCTCAACGCGGCAGGCGCGCCGACAGCAGTCGGATGGCGCCCGCTGCGGCAGTGCCCAGCCGAATCCAATGCGCCAGGCGGGCGCTTGCCGACGGCGCCGCGTTGGCGGCCTTCGCTCGCTCGGGTCGCATCCAACGCCTAAGCAGCTTCATGCCCGCAGCCAAAGCCGCCGCCAGAGCCAGTGCGCGTAGCAGGGTGCTGGTGGTTCTCAGGCCCTGCGCCAGTCGTGCCTGCGCAGGTTGCATCTGCTGCAGCAGCGCCGTGCGTTCAACTTGAGCTTGTTGTCGCAGCCCGTCAATGCTCTGCTGCAGCGCCAGGGACCGTACCCGGATGCTCACGGTTGCTGGCCTGTGCGTTGACGACCGGTCCACAAAGCACTCAGGCCGATCGCGTCGTCGCGCAGCACCGCTGCGGTCTGCGAAAAAGGGGTGGCGTGTGAGGCACGCAAGCGCCGCCAGCGCAGTCCGCTCCACAGAGCTGTCACGCCCCAGGCCAGGGTCAATGCGCCGAGCGTCCAGGAGCCTGCCCTTTCCCACAGCAGCATCACCAGCAGCGCTTGCAGGGCCAGCAGAGCGAAGGTGCTGCAAACGACCAGTGCGATGACCAGCCAAACGCTGCGTTGCAGGCGGGTGCGTTCCAGCTCGAATTCCAGGGTCGCCAGATTCAGCCGGGTCTGTAGGGCCTGTCCCAGGGTCGGATCGGACACAGCGGGTTCAGTACGGCGACGCGGTGTCGCGCAAGGCGAACTGATCGGTCTCAAGGCCGGTGGCTGTGCGCCGCGCTTGCCGCTCGAAGCTGGCAAGTTGCCATCTCAGATGCTCCACGCGAGGCGATTCAACGCCCTTCTCGGCCACCTGGCGGGACAGTTCTTCACGGAGTTCGCGGATCGGGTCGGGCATGGCAGCCTCCTTTGCTGCGATTCTGAGCGCACAGGGGGCGTCTGGTCAGTGAGCGAATGCGCGCTCCGGCTGTGGGAGTCGACCTTGAGTGTGACGGGCTTCAAGTAAGCTACATGGCTGTCCGTCCGCTCCCGAGGCTCGCATGTACCTGCGCACCATTCACCTGCTCAAGCCTGCGCCGTCCCTGTTCGTCGGACTCGCCCTCATGCTGTCCGCTTGCGACAAACCCGCGCCACCGCCCCCGGCTGCACCCCCTGAGGTCAAGGTGATCAAAGTCGAGCCGCGCGATACGCCGGTCACATTCGAATACATCGGCCAGTCGCAAAGTCCCCAGCAGGTCAATATCGTTGCGCGGGTCAACGGGTTTCTGGACCGTCAGCTCTATACCGAAGGCGCCGAGGTCAAGCCCGGTCAGATGCTGTTCCAGATGGATCGCAAGCCGTTCCAGGCTCAGCTGGATGCGGCCAAGGCGGGCCAGGCCAGCGCTAAAGCCGCACACGACAATGCGGCGGCCAACCTCAGGCGCGTGCAGCCCCTGGCTGAACTCAATGCGCTGTCGCAAAAAGACCTCGACGATGCGCGCAGCGCCTTCGAGACCACAGCGGCTTCGCTCGCAGCCGCGGGCGCCAATGTCCAGACCGCGCAGCTGAATTTGTCCTACACGTCGATCGCCTCGCCATTGCGCGGTGTAGCCGGAGCAGCGCAGCAGAAAGTCGGCACTTTTCTGAATCCGCAAAACAGCCAGCTCACCACGGTGTCGTCGCTCAACCCGATGTGGGTGAATTTCAGCGTCTCGGAAAACGAGCTCACTGCGCGGCGCAATGAGGCGCGCAGCGGGCTGATCCGCACGCCTCAGGGAGGCCACTTCGTGGCCGAAGCCGTGTTGGTCGATGGCTCGACGTTTCCGCATACCGGAAAAATTTCTTTCGTGGATCCGGCCTTCAATTCGCAGACCGGCACCTTTCTGATCCGGGTCACCCTCGATAACCCGCAAGGCGTGCTGCGGCCCAACCAGTACATCCGCATCCGTCTGAAAGGCGCCAGCCGCCCCAATGCGGTCGTGATTCCTCAGCGCGCGGTCCAGCAGGGCTCGAAAGGCCACTTCGTATGGGTGATTGATGCTGAAGGCAAGGCTGAGACCCGCCCGGTGGCAGTGGGCGACTGGTATGGCGACCAGTGGTTCATCAATGAGGGGCTCAAGGCCGGCGACCAGGTGGTGGTCGATGGCGGGCTGCGGTTGCGTGCGGGTGTCGTGACGAAGCCGACCGTGGTGGCTGCGCCCGCAGTCCCCGCCGGGACCGCTGCCACCGCCCCGGCGGCGGCCAAACCCTGACCCGCGCCGGATCCGCGCCATGTTTTCAAAGTTCTTCATCGAGCGGCCGATTTTTGCCACAGTGATCTCGCTGCTCATCGTGGTGGCGGGCCTGGTCTGCGCCAAGTTCCTGCCGATCGCGCAGTACCCGGCGATCACGCCCGTGCAGATCCAGATCTCGGCCACTTATCCCGGTGCCGACTCCAAGACCGTGGGCGACTCGGTGGCTTCGCCCATCGAAGCGCAGCTCACTGGTGTGGACAACATGCTCTACATGACCTCGGTGAGCTCCAACACCGGGCAGTTGTCGATCACGGTGTACTTCTCGCTCGAAACCGACCCCGATGCTGCGCAGGTGCAGGTGCAGAACCGCGTGAACCTGGCACTGCCCCAACTGCCGCAGGCGGTCACGCAAAACGGCGTATCGGTGCAGAAAAAATCGTCCAGCACGCTGATGATCATCGCGCTCTACGACAAGGCCGGGCGCTACACGCCGGACTATGTGCGCACCTACGCCAATGTCTATGTGCTCGATGCGATCAAGCGCATCGAAGGGGCTGGCCAGGCTCAGATTCTGGGCATGCCCGACCAGGCCATGCGGCTGTGGATGAACCCGGATCGCATGGCCTCGCTGGGCATCACCACCACCGACATCAAGAATGCGGTCTCCACACAAAATGCCGTGATCGGTGCAGGCCAGGTGAATCAGGAGCCGTCCACCGGCCAGGTGCAGCTCAACTTTCCGGTGGTCACGCAGCCGCCGGCGATCGACCCACGCGCCTACGAAGAGATCATCCTGCGTGCCAATGCCGATGGCAGTGCCATTGTGCGTCTGAAGGATGTGGCGCGAGCCGAGTCAGGGCGGCGTGCCTACATCGATGACAACCGGCTGAACGGCGCGCCAGCCACGCCCATTGCCATTTATCAGCAGCCCGGCGCCAATGGCATGCAGGTATCCAAGGCGGTGCGCGAGGCGATGGTCGAACTCAAGAAGACCATGCCGGCCGGCATCGAATACGAGATCGCGCTGGACACCACCGATTTCGTGCGTCTGTCGATTGAAGAGGTGCTGCACACGCTGGTTGAAGCGATCCTGCTGGTGGTGCTGGTGGTGTATCTCTTTTTGCAGAGCTTTCGCGCCACCTTCATCTGCACGGTGGCGATCTTCGTGTCGCTGATCGGCACCTTCGCCGGCATGCTGGCGCTGGGTTTTTCGATCAACCTGCTCACGCTCTTCGGCATGGTGCTGGCCATCGGCATGGTGGTGGACGATGCGATCGTGGTGGTCGAAAACGTCGAACGCAACATGGTCGAGCATCATCTGTCGCCCAAGGACGCTTCCATCAAGGCCATGGAAGAAGTCTCCGGCCCGGTGATTGCCGTGGTGCTGGTGATGGCGGCGGTCTTCGTGCCGGCAGCCTTTTTGCCGGGCACCACCGGGCAGCTCTACAAACAGTTTGCGCTGACCATCGTGCTGTCGCTCGCACTGTCGGGGTTTGTGGCCCTCACCCTCACGCCGGCCATGTCGGCGCTGCTGCTCAAGCACTCCGACAAGCCCAAGCGCGGGTTTTTTGCCTGGTTCAACGCCTGGTTCGACCGGGCCACCAAGTCCTATGGGCGTGCAGTGCAGTTCATCCTGCGTCGCATGATCGTGGCGGCGGTGGTCATGGCGGTCATCATGGCCGGCATCGTGTGGCTGTTTCGTGTGATCCCCTCGAGCTTCGTGCCCAACGAGGATCAGGGGTATGTGCTGGCTCAGGTCCTGCTGCCGGATTCGGCCACGCTCAAGCGCACGGCCCAGACCTCCGAGCAGATCGATGCGCTCTTTGCGGCCAACAAGGCCGTGGCCAACCGCACGGTGATCAATGGCTTCAGCCTGATCGACGGGCAGTACAAGCCCAATGTCGCCACGTTTTTTGTGACCTTCACCGATTTCGAGGAGCGCTACGCCACCACCGAGAAAGCACGCGCTGAGAACGCCAAGGCGATTTTGCAGGGCGTGTGGCGTGAGTCCAGGGCGATCGATACCGGCGTCATGATCCCGATCGCACCGCCCGCCATTCCGGGCATCGGCACCAGTGGCGGCTTCGAGTTCTGGATCCAGGACAAGGCCTCGGGCGACCCGGCCCGGCTGTCTGAGGTGACCGAACAGTTCCTCGCTGCCGTCCGTGCGCGGCCCGAACTCACCGGCCTGAACAGTACCTTCCGGGCGGTCTCGCAACAGATGCGCGCCAATGTCGACCGCTCGCGTGCCACGCTGCTCGACGTTCCGGTGGGCGATGTCTACAGCGCCCTGCAGGCGCATTTCGGCTCGATCGTGGTGAGCCAGTACACGCAGTACAGCCGCGTGTGGAATGTGATCCTGCAAGCCGATGCACCGTTTCGGCAAACGCCCGACGACATCACCAAGCTGTACACCCGTTCCAACGCCGGCAAGATGGTGCCGCTGTCGGCAATGGTCTCGACTGAATATGTCACCGGCCCCGACCTGGTCCCGCACTTCAACGGATTTCCTGCTGCGCAGGTCACGGGCTCGGCCGCCCCTGGGTACAGCTCCGGCGATGCCATCCGGATCATGCAGGAGGAGGCACGCAAATCACTGCCAGACGGCTACGACTTCGCCTGGTCGGGCATGGCCTACCAGGAGATCCAGTCGGGCAGCAGTTCAACGGTGGCGTTTGCGTTCGGCATTCTTATCGTGTTCCTGATCCTCGCGGCCATGTACGAGTCGTGGTCGCTGCCCGGTGCCGTGCTCACTGCCATTCCCTTCGGCATCATTGGTGCGCTCCTGGCCACCTGGGCGCGTGGCCTGGAAAACGATGTGTATTTTCAGATCGGCTTGCTGGTGCTGGTGGGCCTGGCGGCGAAAAACGCCATTCTGATCGTTGAATTTGCCGTCGAACTGCGCCAGCAGGGCAAGTCGGCCTTCGACGCCGCGGTGCAGGCGGGCGAACTGCGTTTGCGCCCGATCATCATGACCTCGCTCGCGTTCATCTTCGGCTGCATTCCGCTGGCCATTGCGGTGGGGGCGGGTGCCAATTCGCGCCATTCGCTGGGCACCGGCATCATCGGCGGCATGATCGGTGCCAGTACGCTCGCGCTGCTGTTTGTGCCGCTCTTTTTCTACCTCTTCGACAAGCTCGCGCGTCACGGTCGTCCGGAGCCAGGTGGGGCACACGATGCCAGTGGGCATGCAGCGGGCCACGGCGCCAGCGACAGCGCAGCAGACCCGCACGGCAATGTGTCGGCATCGGGCAAGGAGGGTTGAGTGATGCGTTGTGCCCTCCATCAGCTTCGATTGCCGCTAGCGTGTCTGAGTCTTGTGCTGGCCGGTTGCACCGTGGTCGGGCCCGATTACCAGCGCCCGCCTGTGCAAGTGCCGACGACGTTTCGTCAGTCTTTGGGCGATGCGCCCGCCACACTCACAGCTGGCGATCTTCAGTGGTGGCGTCAGTTCGGTGACCCCACACTCGATGCGCTGATTGCCGAGGCGCTTGCCGGCAACAAGACCGTTCAGATCGCGGCGGCCAATGTGCAAGCCGCGGTGGCGGTGGTCATGCAAGCGCGTGCCGGACTCTATCCGCAGGTGGGCTATCAGGCCGGGGCGGCCAGGCAGCGCCTGTCCGAACGTGGCGCCACGCCGTTCTCACCCAGCATCCCCAATCCTCAGACCGCGTACCAGGCCGGCCTGGGCGCGAGCTGGGAGATCGACCTCTGGGGCCGCATCGGTCGTCTGTCCGAATCGGCACGTGCCGAACTGATGGCTAATGAAGCGGCCCGACGTGGCGTCGTGTTGTCCCTGGTCAGCGCGGTCGCCAACGCCTACATCCAGTTGCTGGTGTTAGATGAGCAATTGGCGATCGCCCGCCGATCGCTTGCGACGTATGCCGAAGCGGTGCGACTGTTCGAACTGCAGTTCAAGTACGGGCAGATTTCGCAAGTCACGGTGGAGCAGGCCCGCTCGCAATACGAAGCCGCCGCTATCGCGATCCCGCAGATCGAGCGCGAGGCGGCGCTTACCGAGCAGACGCTCTCGTTGCTCCTGGGCCGCAATCCCGGCCCGATTGCCCGAGGCAAGTCCCTGCAGGCCTTGACCCTGCCCGTCATCCCCGGTGGGCTGCCGTCATCGCTGCTCGAGCAGCGCCCGGACATCGCTCAGGCCGAACAGCAATTGATTGCTGCCAATGCCCGCATCGGCGCAGCCCGCGCGCAGTACTACCCGTCGATTTCGCTCACCGCGGCGCTGGGCCTGGCCAGTGGGCAGCTCTCGAATCTGTTCAACGGCGCAGCCCGCACCTGGAGTTTCGGTGGCGGGCTGGTGGGGCCGATCTTCAACGGCGGGCTCATCGATGGCCAGGTTGCTCAGACCGAGGCGCTGCAGCAGGCCGCCCTGCTCAACTACGAGAGCGTCATCCAGAGCGCCTTTGCCGATGTCGACAATGCGCTGGTCAGTCGGCAGAAATATGTCGAGCAAGTGCAGGCTGAAAAGCGGCGTATCGATGCGCTGAGCCAGACCGTACGGCTGGCCACGCTGCGCTACAACGGTGGGGTCACCGACTATCTCGCGGTGCTCAACGCGCAGCAGCAGCTGTTCCCGGCTGAGCTCACCTACGCGCAGGACCTCGGTCAGTCGTATGTGAGCGTGGTCAATCTGTACAAGGCACTGGGGGGCGGCTGGGTTGATGCTGCCGCCTATGACTGCGCCACACCCGGTTCACGTCAGATCGCAGGCAAGGGCCCTGCCTCGGGGTGCTGAGTGAGACGACTGCCGCACGCTGCCGAGAAACCCTGGCCAGTCAGGCGGTTGCTGGCTGGCGACTAGCGCCCCTGCATCTGCTCGAAGCGTGCGCGCAGCGCACCGATGCGCCGTCGATTCATGCCGATGTCCCACAGCCCGACTTGTGATCGCGAGCGAAAGTCGATCCTTCGCCCTTGTGGGTCGATGATGAATTCCACCTGATCCTTGAAACCCAGGGTGGTGGTGAAGATGACATCTACATAGAGCGGTTCTTCGCGCACGATGCGCGCCTCGGGCGATGCCGCCAGCGCGCGCAGCAGCGCCTCGCGCGCCTGTGGCGCAGTCCCGAAGGCCTCGAGAGGCGGGACTGCCCATTGCCCGACCGAACTCACGCAGTTGCCTGGATGCGTGCAGTGCAGCGAGTCGAGGGACGGTCGAGCGCCGCCCTGCGCGGCGGGTGCTGTCGCCGCAGGTTCGGCAGCTGTTTGCGCTGTGGCGCTGAGGCCGGTTGCAGACGCGATGATCAGCAGGCTGATCAGGGCCAGTGTGTTCACAGGATGGCGCATCAGTGCAGTCGCCCAATCAGAGTTCCGGACGACGTATACCACGACAACTCCCGTCCATTTTCCATGGGGGGACTTTCGATCAGCGCGGCCTGCATTGCGATCCATGCCCCGATTGGTCTTCACTCTGAGGCGACACTCAAGACTTGGAACGCGATCGTCGTGCTCGTGCAGAGCCGGTCAATTGGTCTGCTGCAGCGCGCGGGGCTGCAGCATTACGAGGTGCTTTGGATCCGCGCACACGCGAAGGCGCGGGCATCGCAAGACTGAGTTCGCGTCGGGCATCTGGAGGCTGCGGCACCCGCGTTTCCCTGGCCGGAATCAACTCGTTGACCGCACAGTTTGCCCCTGGGCCGGGCTCGAAGCGTACCGCATCGCGCCCGCTGTTCTTGGCCAGGTACAGGGCCCGATCCGCACGTGCAAACACAGCCTCGACACTGGCGTCGGTGTGGTCCATGGTGCTGACGCCAATGCTCACCGTGACCCGCACCGGGTGACCGTCCGCATCGATCGGCATGCTGGCGATGCGGGCCCGCATGCGTTGCGCCAGGAGCAGCGCGTGCTCGTGCAAGGTGTCGGGCAGCAGGACCATGAACTCCTCGCCGCCCACCCGACCCACCACATCCGTGGTGCGCAATTCCCCGCGTAACCGCTCGGCCACCTCACGCAGCACGGTGTCGCCTGCAGGATGTCCGAGGGTGTCGTTGATCCGCTTGAAATGATCGATGTCGATTGAGAGCACCGCACACCTTAAGTTGGGCTTGCGCCGAATGCGCTGAAATTCAATGTCGCTGCGCTCATGCACGGTTCTGCGGTTGGCCAGGCCGGTGAGGGCGTCTGTCGTGGCCAGCAGACGCAACTCGTCGTTGAGTTGATGCTGCGCGGTGATGTCTTCAAAGCTCGAGTACACCTCTTTGAGACGTCCGTCTTCAAAAACCGGGATGGCGCTCACCCTGAGCCAGGCACAGCGACCGCTGCCCGTGACAACGCCCATGACTGCATCGCGCACGGGTGCGCCTGTGCGCAATGCGAGCATCGATGGGTGTTCATGGCCAGGCAGATCCGTGCCGTCTGCACGAATGGCTCGCCAACAGTCGTCGATCGAGGTGCGCCCCTGCAGTTGATCCAGCGTGAGCCCAAGGATGCGTTGCGCCGCATCGTTCGCCGAGGTGATGTGTCCGTCGGGGTCCTGATAGACGATGCCCTGAGGCACGGTCTCGAAGAGCGTGCGATACCGTGACTCGCTCTGGCGCAATCGGTCTTCGGTCTGCTTGCGTGCTGAAATGTCCTGCAGCAGTCCAGTCCAGATTGCGGTGCCGTGCGCATCTTCCCTGACCGTGGCATGTCCGGCGATCCATTTGAGCTCGCCGCCTGCGGTCCGGATCTGGAATTCCTGTGACCATGGCGCACGCCAGGACCGCAGCTTGGCCAGTCCGCTGATCATGGCGGGCAAGAACTCGGGTGTGACCAGCGACAGCAGTACTTCGCCGCGCTCACAGACCTCGCGGGAAGTCAATCCCAGCAAGGCCTCGACACCCTGGCTTGCGTAAACGATGCGCATCGGCCCCGAGGCGGGCGCCTCAAAGCGAAAGACTGCGCCCGGCGAAGAATGGGTCAGGTCACTCAGGAAGGCTTCGCGCTGAACGAGGGCCTGCTGCAGATGCTGGATCGAGGTCACTTCATCATGGGCAATGACAAAGCGGGCCGGGCCGGCCACTGGCATGCGCGAAATGCGCCCCATGAACCAGCGACTCCGGGTGGGCGCATGGCAGGGGTAGGTGTACTCAAAGTGTTCGGTGGCACCGCTCAGCACATCACGCAAGCCTTGCAGGAACGCCGCCGCATCGGTGCATTCGCTGTCAGCAGATTGGGCTGCCTGTTCGCACAGGTGAAGATAGTTCAGGCCCAGGCCGGTGGCTTGAGGCGTTGCCCCGTTGGCGCTTGCATAGTCGCGCCAGGCCTTATTCACGGCCACGATGGTTCCGGTATCGTCGATCACGCACACATGTGCGCTCAACCCATCGAGCACTGCCTGCGAGAACAGCAGTGAAGCATCCAGCGCACGCTGGGCCGACTTCTGCTCCTGGATGTCAACGACATAAACGAGTCGCAGCGGCTGACCGCTGGCGTCATGCACCGCGACCGATTCCGCGAGCACGGCCTTGCTGCGGCCATCACTGGACTGAACGATAAATTCGCCGCGGTACTCGACTTCGCCTCGTAAAAACGCCTGGTGTCGCGCCATCATGGCCGCCTGTTCACCTGGCGGGAAAATGATGGTGTAAGGCTGCCCGATCAGGGCATCGTGCGAATAACCGTAGATCTCGCAATACGCCGGGTTCACCGATTGGATGCGTCCGTCGTAATCAATGACGACGATACCAATCGGCGATTTGCCAATGATCTGGCTCAGCAGACCTGGAAAGGTTTGGGTGTCACCGCCAGCCTCCGGCATGCCGGCGTGAACTGCCTGCAGCGGTACGATCGTCGCGCGTGCCGGCGCCACCGAATGGCTTTCAGCGGCTGTGTTCAATGTCTTGTTCGTCATCGTCCTGCCTCTCTTTCTCGATGCAATGCCGGCCCCATAGTTGGAGAGGCATTGGCAAAATTGTATCGAGAATGTGTCTTGGCAGGAATGGCTCGAAAGGATGCCCGGGAGGGTATTGGTCGGGTCAACGCGTCCGTTCGTCGGCAATGGCTCGTCTGGTCGAGGGCATCGCCGATAACAGCCGCTGTTCAAGGCTTGCCAGGCCTCTGAAAACGCTTCAAGGCCCCGCAAGATAGCGAGTCAAGGCCCGCCCGTAGCCCCGCCGAGCGGCTCGGCGAATCTCAGGAGGATGGCCCGCAGGGCCTCAGAACGCCGGTCACTGCCCACCGCCGGACAGCGACCGGCAAGGCAGTCGGATCAGCCAGCCGCAGCGACGGCGCGTCGCGCCAGAACAGTAATCAGGTGGGCGCGGTAAGCCGCCGAGGCATGGAGGTCGGTATTCAGACCATCTGAGGACACCTTCACGCCTTCACAGGCTGCTGCAGACCAGTTTTTGGTCAGAGCCGCCTCGAGCTGAGGTACCCGAAACGCACAGGCCCCGGCGCCGGTCACGGCAACCCGTACACCAGCCGGCCCGCGACTGACAAAGACCCCCACCAGGGAAAAGCGTGAGGCCGGCTGTTTGAACTTCATCCAGGCTGCCTTCTCGGGCACCGGGAACTCGACGGCCGTAATGAGCTCACCTTCATCCAGGGCGGTCTCGTACAGCCCCTTGAAAAAAGCATCGGCAGGGATGGTGCGCCGGTTGGTGTGCACCGTGGCGCCCAGGCCGAGCACCGCCGCGGGATAGCAGGCAGCCGGGTCATTCAGCCCAAGACTGCCACCGAGCGTGCCGCGCGAGCGCACCGCCGGATCGCCGATGCCATCGGCCACCCGCGCCAGGGCCGGAATGGCTGCCAGCACATCGGCACTGGCTGCAACCGACGCATGCGAGGTCATCGCGCCCACACGCAGGGTTTGAGCCGTGCGTGTGATGCCTTTCAGATCGGGAACACGCCCCAGATCGACCAGCCCCTCGGGTGCTGACAGCCCGAATTTCATGGCCGGCAGCAGGGACTGCCCCCCGGCCAGATAGCGGCGCTCAGCGCCGGCCACGAACATTTCGCTGGCTTGCCCAACCGTTGCCGGGCGGTGATAGTCAAATGCATTCATCTCATCAGGCTCCGGCAATGGTGACAGGGCGCACGGGGGCCACCTGACCTTGCAGCGCGTTCCAGACTTTCTCCGGGGTCAGCGGCATCTGCATCTGCAAGGCCGTGCTGCGCAGGCTGATGCGATCAAGCGCATCGACCACGGCATTGACCACCGCCGGCGTGGCACCGATGGTGCCTAATTCGCCCACGCCCTTGACGCCCAGCGGGTTGTTCTTGCAGGGCACGGATGTGTCCATCTCGGTCTTGAAGTGCTTGACCATATCAACGCGGGGCAGGGCGTAGTCGCTCAGGGTGCCGGTCTGCAACTGACCAGACTGCGCGTCATAGACCACCTCTTCACACAGGGCCTGTCCGATTCCCTGAACGGCGCCGCCATCGAGCTGCCCTTTGACGATCATCGGATTGACCACCATGCCCACGTCATTGACCGAGGCGTAGGCAACCACTGCGACCTCGCCGGTGTCGGGATCGATCTCGACCTCGGCAATGTGGCAGCCATTGGGCCAGGTCGGGCCGGCCACCGTGGTCTTGGACTCCAGATAGACGTGTCGTGCAGGCTGACGTGAGGCCAGCTCGAACAGATCGATGCCGCGGTCAGTGCCCATTACGTTGAAGCGGCCTCGCTTGTATTCGATGTCCCGTGCAGCCGCCTCGAGCGCATCGGCCGCCAGCTCACGGCCTTGTTCGACCATGCGTTGCGCACCTTCCTTGAGGGCCGAACCCGCTGTGAAGATCGAACGTGACCCCGCGCTGCCAAAGCCCTGGCCGAGGTCGGTGTCGCCCTGGATGATGCGAATTCTGTCGATCGGCACACCGAAGACATCCACCGCCAGCTGCGCGTAGGTGGTGGCAATCCCCTGACCCATGGCCATGGTGGCGGTGTAGATCTCGATATGGCCGTCGCCCGACACGTTGACCGTGACCCGCTCTTCGAACGCGTTACCGCCCGTCCATTCAAGAAAGCTGGCGATGCCGCGGCCACGCAGTTTGCCGCGGGCCTTGGACTGCGCTGCGCGCGCATCGAAGCCCGCCCAATCGGCCAGCACGACAGCCTGTGCCGTGATCTTTTCGAATTCGCCGGTGTCGTAGGTCATGCCCATCTGGTTCTTGTAGGGCATCTGGTCGGGCCGGATCATGTTGCGTCGGCGCAGTTCGGCCTGATCGATACCCATCTGCCGTGCAGCGGCATCCATCAGGCGCTCGATGATGTAGATCGCTTCGGGGCGACCCGCTCCCCTGTAAGCGCCGCAGGGGGCGGTGTTGGTGAGAATCGCCTGGAAGCGGAAATCGATGGTAGGAATGTCATAGATGCTGGTCCCGACCCAGGGGCCGATCAGCAGTTGGATGGCTACGCCAGTTCCGGTGGCATAGGCCCCGACATTCGCAAGCGAAGCGACCCGCAGCGCCAGGACGCGCCCGTTGGCATCCAGCGCCAGTTCGGCCGTGCTGAACACATCGCGGCCTGCATGCGACGCCAGAAATTCGTCGCTGCGCTCGGCCAGCCACTTGACCGGGCGCATCAGTTTCAGGGCACACCATGCGACTACCGCATCTTCGGGATACAGGCCGGTCTTCATGCCGAAGCCGCCGCCCACATCGCCCACTACCACGCGCACTTTGTCCTGGGGAATGCCCAGCACGGCGTCGCACAGCGTATTGCGTGCACCGCTCGGCATCTGGCTGGACAGGCGCAGGGTGAGCCGACCGGTCGCGGCATCGGGTTCGGCCAGTACGCCGCGAGGCTCCATGGGAACCGCCGAAAGGCGCTGGTTTGCCAGATCGAGTTTGACTGTGTGAGCGGCCTTCGCAAAGGCCGCCGCTGCCGCCGCTGCGTCGCCGTGACGCGCTTCAGCCGAAATGTTGTGGGGCGACCCCGGCCACAGTTGCACCGCATCGGCTTCCCGGGCCTTGAAGGGATCGATCACCATGGGCAGTTCGTCGTACTCGACCCAGACCGCATCGCGGGCGGCCTGTGCCTGTTCTTTCGATTCAGCCAGCACGGCAACCACTGCCTCGCCCACGAACCGCACCACATCCACGGCGAGCGCATGACGTGGCGGTGATTCGGCATTGCCACCGTCGGGGCGTTTGAACCCGGCCACCGTGGGCACGGGCTTGACGCCTGCGGCCACCAGATCGGCGCCGGTAAAGACCGCCACCACACCGGGCAGGGCCAGCGCCGCGGCGGTGTCGATCGATACGATCCGCGCATGCGGATAGGGCGAACGCAGCAGGCACAGATGCAACTGGCCGGTGGACTGGGCATCGTCCACATACAGGCCGGTGCCGGACACCAGCGTGGGATCTTCGATGCGGCGTACCGAATGGCCCGCACCGAAGCGGCCGATTTCACTGGGATGGTTCATGGGGTGCTCCTTTGCGCTTCAGCGCGCGCCCGCGAGTGCGGTGGCCGCCTGGCGGACCGACTCGACGATGTTCACATAGCCGGTGCACCGGCACAGATTGCCCTCGAGCGCATGTTCGATCTGCGCATCGGTGGGTTGCGGGCAGCGCGCCAGCAACGCAGCGGTGCTCACCACCATGCCGGGAGTGCAAAAGCCGCACTGCAGGCCATGGCACTCCATGAAGGCTTGCTGGATGACCGAGGGCTGTTGTGCTGTGCCCAGGCCTTCGATGGTGGTGACCGCACTGCCGTCGGCCTGCACGGCCAGCGTGGCGCAGGCCTTGGCGGGTTGGCCGTCGAGCAACACCGTGCAGGCTCCGCACTGACTCGTGTCACAGCCCACGTGTGTGCCGGTGAGTCCGGCCTGGTTGCGTAGCAGATCGACCAGCAGCAGACGATTGTCGACGTCGTGCCGGGTATCGGTGCCGTTGATTTTGAGATGTATGGTTGTCATGCGAAGGGTCCTCGCTGGCATGCGCGCTGTCGGTGGCCGACATGGTAGCGCGCTTCGCCATGCCCCTTCGCCCGATACAATCATCGCAGCCAGCGTTTTGAACACAGACACGCACAGGAGACAGGAATGGATGAGAGCCGGATTCCGGTAATGGTGGGCTGCGGTCAATTCACGCAGCGCGAGCGCGACCCGAAGGCAGCACAAGGGCCGCTGGACCTCATGGCGCGCGTGGCCCGACTGGCTGCAGAAGACTCCGGTGCCGGCAGCAAGATCATCGAGGCCCTCGACAGCCTGGTGGTTGTGCGCATGTTTTCCGATACCAGCCCGCGTTTCGTGAGCCCCTTCGGTACCTATGCCAATCCGCCGCGGTCGCTGGCCCAGCGCATTGGTGCCACCGGCCTGAAGCACTTCATCTATACCCATCCGGGCGGCAACATGCCGCAATGGACGGTCAATCGCCTGAGCGAGCAGATCACCCGCGGCGAAGTCTCGGTCGCCATGGTGGTCGGTGCTGAGGCGCTGGCCACGCAAAAGGCTGCCGAGCGCGGCGGCATCAAACTGGATTGGAACGAAGATCCGGGCGGCAGCATGCAGACCTGGGGCGTGGCCAAGCGCGGCTGGTCAGATTGCGAGGATCGGCATGGTGCACGCGCCGCCATTTATATGTACCCCATGCTCGAAAACGCTCTGCGGCATCACGCCGGGCGCACCCTTGCGCAGCATCAGCATGCGATCGGCTCACTCATGGCCCAATTTGCTGCGGTGGCCAAATCCAACCCCTTGGCCGATCGGCGCGATGGCTTCGATGCAGACCGCCTGACGACGGTCGCAGCCGACAATCCGTATATCTCCTTCCCCTACACGCGTCTGATGAACTCCAATGCGTTCATCGACCAGGGGGCGGCCGTGATCGTGTGCAGCCTGGCGGTGGCACGCAAATTGGGCGTGCCGCAGGACCGATGGGTGTTCCTGCATGGCTGCGCTGATGCGCATGACCACTGGTACATGAGTGACCGGCGCGACTTTCATTCGTGCCCGGCCATGAAAATGGTGTTCGACAAGACCTTCCAGATGGCTGGTCTGCGCTTTGATCAGATCGACAAGATCGACCTGTACAGCTGCTTTTCGTCAGCGGTGGAAATTGCCTGCCAGGAAATGGGGATCTCGTTCGATGATCCGCGCGGCCTGACCGTGACCGGTGGCCTGCCGTTCTTTGGCGGCCCGGGCAACAACTATGTCACCCACTCCATCGCCGAAATGATGAATCAGGTGCGTGCCAAGCCGGGCAGCTTCGGTCTGGTGACCGCCAACGGCAATTACGTGACCAAGCATTCGGCTGGCATCTACAGCACGGCCATGCCCGAAAAGCTCTTCGCCCCCGAAAACCCGGATACCTACCAGGCCACGCTCGACGCCATGCCCACCACGCGGTTCACTGAACTCGCTCAGGGCACCGCGACCGTGGAGACCTACACGGTCATGCACAACAAGGCCGGGCCCTCGGGTGGGCTCCTGTTCGGCCGCCTGGCCGATGGCACGCGGTTTATGGCCAACACACCTGCAGACCGTGCCCTGCTCGAAGACATGGAGCAGCGCGAGTTCATCGGCATCTCGGGCCGCGTGAACCATGACGGGCGCACCAACGTCTTCACGCCTGCCTGACCTACTGCGCTCTGCAGTGGCTGTGTCGCGCGACGCAGCCACTGCAGTCGCAGATCGGCTGCTGTCGGCACGCGCCTCTTGCGGGCACGTGCCGTCCCTCCCGGTCAGCTGCTTTGCTGCTGTTGTTGCTGTGCCGCCAGACGCGCAGCCATGGCCTTGCGTGTGGCTTCGGGCAGGCCGGTCGGGTCGATCAGCATGCTGAAGACTTTCAGGTTGTGGGTATGGGCCAGCTGATGCAGGTGGAAGGCGTTTTGCATGGCCACGTCACGCCCGCCGGCATCCGCCACGCCATTGATCGCAAGCTTGGTCATCTTCAGCGCAAATCGCGATTTGCTGGCAATCTTGCGGGCCATCCCCAGCGTGGCCTCCTGCAGATCGTCGCGCGGCACGACACGGGCCACCATGCCCAGCTGCAACGCATCAGCGGCGCTGATTGAGTCGCCGGTGAACAAAATTTCTTTCGCCTTGCGCGTGCCCAGCTCATAGACATGGTGGAACCACTCCACGCCGCCCACGCCGAAGCTCACCACCGGGTCTGCAAATGAGGCGTCGTCACTGGCGATGATCAGGTCGCACGGCCAGGCCAGCATCAGGCCACCGGCAATGCACTTACCCTGCACCGCGGCAATCGTTGGCTTAGGAATGTTGCGCCAGCGCTCACAAAAGCCGGTGTAGATCTCTTCTTCGCGCGCCATCTGTGCCTCGGCACCGGCACAGCCAAACCCGCACATCGTGCCCACCGTCCGATGCCGTGCCATGGCCGCTGCGCTATCCGTCTCGCCCAGATCGTGTCCGGCCGAAAAATGCTTGCCTTCAGCGGCCAGGATGATCACCCGCACCTCGTTGTCATGGGCTGCGCGATCAAAGGCCTCATTCAGCTCGTAGAGCAGTTCGGTGTCCTGTGCATTGGCGCGCTCGGGCCGGTTCAGGCGAATGCGTGCAATGCCTGCCTCGGGAATTTCATAGATCAGGGTCTTGAAGGTCGATTCGCTCATGCGTGTCTCCTTGGGTCATGCGGCTGGTGTTGCATCAGACAATCCGGCTCTTGTGGCCGGCCCAGTACTGCTCGCGCAATGGCTTCTTGTAGAGCTTTCCGGTGGGCAAGCGAGGCATGGCATCGATGAAGTCCACTGTCCGCGGGCATTTCAGTTTCGCCAGATGCTCCTGGCAAAACGCGATCAACTCGGCACCCAGCGCTGCGTCCGCGGTGACACCCGGCATGACCTGCACCACGGCCTTCACCTCTTCGCCCATCTCTTCATTCGGTACGCCAAAGACTGCTGCGTCGGCCACCTTAGGATGGGTGACCAGCAGGTTCTCGCACTCCTGCGGATAGATGTTCACGCCGCCCGAGATGATCATGAAGGTGGCGCGATCGGTGAGAAAGACAAAGCCGTCTGCGTCCACGTAGCCCACATCGCCGACTGTGGCCAGACCGCCATCGGCCGACCGCGATTCCGCCGTGCGCTCCGGATCCTTGAAGTACTCGAACGGATGCGGCGGCTTGAACCACAGCGTGCCCGATACGCCAGTGGGGCAGGGCTTCAGGTCGTCATCCAGGACATGCAGTTCGCCCAGCACCACTCGACCGACCGTGCCCTTATGCGCGAGCCATTCCTGGCTGTCGCAGACCGTGAAGCCATGCCCCTCGGTGGCCCCGTAGTACTCCCGAATGATCGGGCCCCACCAGTCGATCATCTGTTCCTTGACCGGGACCGGGCAGGGCGCCGCCGCATGCACGGCCACTTCGAGGGACGAGAGGTCGTAACGCCGACGGGTTGCTTCGGGCAGCTTGAGCATGCGCGAGAACATGGTGGGCACCAGCTGTGAGTGGGTGACCTTGTAGTGCTCTACCAGTTTCAGATACTGCTCGGGGTCGAACTTTTCCATGACGATCACCGTACCGCCCTGGCGAATCGTGAGCGTGACCGCGCTGTTGGGGGCCGAGTGATAGAGCGGCGCTGGCGAGAGATAGACCATGCCCGACCGATAGCCCCACATCCTGATGCCGAAATCCAGTTGCGGCGTGCTCTGCGCCGGGGACTGATCGGGCAGTGGCTTGAGGATGCCCTTGGGTCGGCCGGTGGTGCCCGAGGAATACAACATCGGGATACCCATGCGTTCGTCAGCAAGGGGCGTATCGGGAAAGCGTGCGGCGGCTTCGTCCAGATTGATGACCGCGTGACCGTCACCAGGACCATCCACCACGATGCAGGCCACGACCTTCGGGCATCGCGCGATGGCCTGACGCGCCACCTCCAGTCGCGCTCTCGAGGTGATCACGACCGTCGATTCGCTGTTGTCGATGATGTAGGCGAGTTCGTCGGCGGTCAGAAACGAATTCACGCAAGTGTAGTACAGCCCGGAGCGGGCACCGGCTGCGCACGACTCGATGAAGCGCGCATGGTTCTCCATGTAGATCGCGTAGTGACCGCCGTGCTGCAGGCCCAGCGAGCGCAGCAGGTGGGCCAGCCGGTTGCTGCGGGCTTCCAGTTCGCGGTAGGTCACTGTTTCGCCCGTGCTCGCCATGATGAAAGCGGCTCGGTCCGGATGGGTCTTCACATGCGTGCCGGTGTACATCGTTCCAGGTGCTCCAGATCAGGTGGGTTCAGGCCGATGGCCGATCGCATTCAAGGCTTGCGCGCTTCGGGCAGAAAGCGCACACCAGGCCGGGCTGCGCCGCCGCCCACCCCAATCGGCGTGCCGTCTGCACGCCAGCATGCGGCGCCTTCCATGCTGCCGTCGTCATCGAAGCGGATCGCGCACATGCCGCCCGCCACATTCGGCACGCGCAGCGTGTCGTGCCCGCGCCCGGTCAGGGTGCGCGAGACCGCCTCGTCGACGCCTGGCTCGAGTTCCAGCGCAAAGCCCTGCGTCCAGACACGCGGTGCCTCGACTGCCTCCTGCAGGCTCATGCCGTGATCGATGAGGTTGATGACCGCCTGCATGGCCGATGGAAAGATGCGCAGCCCACCCGGCAGTCCCAGCGCAAAACACGGGCGACCGTCCTTGAGCACGATGATCGGTGCCATGGATGAGGTCACCCGCTTGCCGGGGGCCAGGGAGTTGGCGCGCCCCGCATGCGGGTCAAAGACGTAGAGGTAGTTGTTCGGGATCATCCCGGTGCCCGGCACCATGTAGCGGGCACCGAAAAGCGAGTTGATGGTTTGCGTGGCACTCACGATGAACCCGTCGCGATCGGCCACCGTCAGGTGCGTGGTGTGCGCGCCTTCGGCAGGCAGCACGCCGGCCGTCCAGGCACGCGCCCGATGCATGTCGATCTCACCGCGCCGCTGGGATGCATAGTCGGTTGAGAGCAGCCGCGCCACGGGCACCGGCACGAAGTCCGGGTCGGCCGTGGCGGCGGCGCGATCGGCAAAGGCGATCTTCAGCACTTCGGCCAGCAGATGGACGCTGTCGGCGCTGCCAAAGCCCAGCGTGCGTAAATCGAAGCCCTCGAGGATGTTGAGCATCTGGCCGATGTGCAGCGGGCCGCTGCAGGGAGGCGGTGGGCCGACGATTTCAAAGCCCCGGTACTGTGAGCGCACCACGTCCATGTCCTGGATGCGGTAGCGAGCGAGGTCGTCTCGGGAAAGGTAGGCGCCGTGGTTGGCCATGTCCTGCGCCAGTGTCGCGCCCAGCGAACCTGCATACAGCGCATCCGGGCCCTCACGAACCACCTGGCGCAGGGTGTCTGCATAGTTCGCGTTCACCACCCGGGTGCCTGCGCTCAATGGTTGGCCCCCGGGCATGAAGACCTTCGAGATCTCGGGGTCAAGTGCCAGGTCGGCCGCGCAATCAGCCACGCAATCGGCCAGGTAGGGTGTCGCTGCGAAGCCGCGTGAGGCATGCCGGATGGCCGGCTCCACCACGTCGGCGAGTGACAGCCGGCCGTGGCGTTGCAGCAGTGCACACCACGCCATCAGGTTGCCCGGCGTGGCTACCGCGGTGCGACCGAGGCTGTTGCGTCGGCCTACCGCATCGAGTGTGCCCGGCGCGCCATTCGGATCGGGCGTGAACGTGTTGGGGCCGGTCGTGATCGGGCAACGGCCTTGACCTTCGAGGACGGTGTGCGTCCCGTCGGGCAAACGCACGTGGGCGAATCCCCCTCCCAGGATGCCGACCATCATCGGTTCGACCACCGATAGCGCAAAGAGAGAGGCAATCGCCGCATCCACCGCATTGCCCCCCGCAGCAAGCATCTCGGCTCCGGCTGCCGACGCCAGTGGGTGGTTCGTCACCACCATGCCACGTGTGCCGCGTGCAGGATGCTTCTCTGTCTGAAACGGGCCATGCGCCCGCTGTCTCCAATCGCTCATGGCGTCGATGTCTCCTGGATGGGTCATGGCCACCCCCTGCGCGGGGAGGTCCTGATGAACGAAGGATAGCGTGACCGGTCGCAGGCGGGCTGCGGATGAGACTCATTGCAGCGGACAGATCTTCCGTTTTGCAGCCTCCTTGCGCCGTGGGTCAGCCTGACCCGCTACACTCGGTCCATATGTGCTGTGGGCAGCCCCACCGTGCATGTCCTCGCTATGACCGAACCCGCCGCCATCCAGCACGCATCCGCCACGCGCCTCACCGCGCGAGCGCGCAGCGTGATGGTGCTTGTGGCAGCCACGCTGGTCACGCTGCCCTTTGGCACGATCTACGCCTTCAGCGTGTTCCTCAAGCCCATGGAGCAGATGATTGGCGTGGGGCGAGCCGAGATGGCCTTCGTCTTTTCGGCCGCATCGGTCTGCATGACAGCAGGCATGCTCCTGGGTCCCAGGCTGTATCGGCGTGTGCCGCCGGTGCCACTATTGGCGGCCTGCGGGCTCGTCGCCGGAGCAGGGCTGCTGGTCGCCGCCCGTGCCGAAGGGCTTATCCAGATGTTGCTCGGATACGGACTGCTGTTTGGCGTGGGTGGAGGCTTGTCGTTCGTGCTGGTGCAGCAAGGCATGAACCAGACCGTTGGAACGCTCAATGGCCTGGCCAACGGTTATCTGGTGGGGCTCTATCCGCTGGGCGCCATGATCGGTGCGCCGCTCTTTGGCTGGGCGATCGGTGTCTGGGGGTTGCGGGTCACACTGATGGCGCTCGCGGTGAGCGTCGTCGTCACTTCATTGGCCGCAGCGCTGCTCTTTCGCGTGGCAGACATTCGTATGCAGGATGCCTCGGCCTCCAGCGCCGACACCGAGGCGCGTCAATGGGGTCTGTTTGCGCGTCTGTTTGGCGTGTTCTTTCTGGCTGCGTCCGCGGGGCTGATGGTGATGAGCCAGGCAGCCGGCATCCTGTCCGCGTACGGCGCCAAAACCGCGTACGCCTTGGGTGGCACGACCTTCATCACGGGTGCCATTGCTGCGGCACGCATTGGTGGCGGCTGGCTGGTCGACCGGTTTGCGGTGCCGCGAGTCGCCAGCGGTGCCCATCTGCTCGCGCTCAGTGGCTCCTTGCTGCTGCTGATCTGGCCCTCTGCGCTGATGGCCGTGCCGGCACTCACGCTGGTGGGCATGGGCTACGGATTCATCTCCGGCGCCACGGCGGGCTCCATTGCGCGCTATTGGCACCGCAATGCCTTCGGACGTGTGGCGAGCCAGATGTATATCGCATGGTGCGTGGCGGCCGTCACGCTGCCGGTTATTGCAGGCTGGCTCTACGATCGCACACAGGGGTATCACGCCGCCATGATGATGGCGGCCTGCGTCAATCTCCTGGGTGCGCTCCTGGCCACCACCTTGCCGCGTCGAGGACCCTCGTCATGAAGCTCCATATTCTTCCAGGTGGGCGGCTGCGCATGCGCCGCAGCGTCTTTCATCCGACAGCCCTGCCGACCGAAACACTCGATCTGCCCATCTCGTGCTACTTGTTGCGTCATGCGCAAGGCAATGTGCTGTTCGATACCGGCTGCCATCCCGACACGGCCACCGACCCGGCGGGGCGCTGGGGGGTGCAGGCTAAGTTCCTCACCCCGCTGCATCGCACCGAAGACACGGTCGTGCATGCGCTCAATGCGATCGGACTGAAGGCCGACGATATCGATCTCGTCATCAACTCGCACCTGCACACCGACCACTGCGGCTGCAACGGGTTTTTCAAGCGCGCCACCATGATCTGTCATGCCCGGGAGCTTGAAACAGCCCGCAGCCCGCTGGGTGCAGCGATTGGTATGTTGCCCCAGGACTGGGACCACCCCATGCCGTTTCGCACGTTCGAGGGTCAGCATGATGTGTTCGGTGACGGTCGCATCGTGCTGCTGCCCATGCCGGGCCATACGCCTGGCATGAGCTGCGCCCTGACGCACCTCGATCGTTCAGGGTCGTTTCTGCTCACCTCGGATGCGGTCGCACTCAAGGACCATCTGGATCAGGGCATTCACCCCCGGCAAACCTGGAATGCCGATGCCGCTACGCAATCCATGGACGAGATTCGGCGCATCGGTGCGTCTGGGGCCACGATCGTGTTCGGTCACGACGATGCGCAGTGGCAGGGCATGAATAAAGGCGAACAGTTCTACGACTGAGCGCCACGGCCCAGGAGTTCGTCCTCGACGAAAGCCATGCGGTCCTTGCCCCAGAACAGTTCGTCGCCCACGGCGATCATGGGTACACCAAAGACGCCTCGCGACAATCCTGCATTGGTGCTGTCGATCAGTGCCTGACGTACCGATGCGCTTTCGCTGCGTGCCTCGAAGGCATCCGGATCGACCCCCAGTGATGCGGCAATCCGACGCAGGCCGGCATAGTCTGCAATCGAGGCGTCATTGCGTTCCCAGTAAGCGGCCATGACCGCGTCCACGTAGGCGCGCTCAAGATTCCAGTGCCGCATCGCAATCGATCCGCGCAGCGCGCGGCTGGTCTTGATCGGAAAGGTATCGGGCATTCGAAAGGGAAGATCGTACTTACGGGCCCAGCGATACAGATCCCGGATGCGATTCGAAATTTTCGCGGAGGGTTCGTCCATCAGGACGTACTGGTGCTGCCGGAACACATGGCCCAGGTTGAACGGATGCAGGATCAGTTGCGCACCGGTGCGCTGCAGGACAGGCTCGATCAGCTTGAGCGCGAAGTATGTATTGGTGCTGCCTGCATCCCAATACAAATCAACGCTGAGTCCACTCATCGTGCAGCACCCCGTGGCGGTACCTTGGCGAGTAGATACCCTTCGATGGCCTCCCGGACCAGGTCGAGTCGGTCGCCGCCCCAGAACAGTTCCCCCCGAAATACCAAGGTGGGCACACCGAAAACGCCTTGAGCCTCGGCCTGCTGTTGGATGGCGTCGTGGCGCATGGCGCCTTCGTTGCGGCTGAAAGCCTCGAACGCCACGCCCGACCCGCCGAGTGCTTCGATGTGGTGGCACATGGCTTCGATGGAATCGATATCGAGGTCATGGCGCCAGAAACGCTCGAAGGTCGAGGCGTGGTAGGCGTCGAAGAACCCGTGGTCCTGCGCAAAAAGCAGACCAATGCTCGCAAGCTGTGCCGAATAGATGCGTCTTGGTCCTTTCAGGATGAGCCCGCGCCGGTTGGCCAGTCGCCGCGCATCCATGTAGGCGTAGCGGACCTTGCGCCATGCGCGCTCGCTGCGCTCTTCCACCGTCCCGAGAAACTCGGCGATCCGTAGCGTGTAAGGGCGCCATTCCAGACTCACCGGGTACTGCATGGTCAGCGCGCGGATCGGGTCGGTCGCCACGAACGCATACGGACTCTTGTAATCGGTGTAGGCGATCAGGTGCAGCGGGTTGTCGTGGTGCATCGGTTTGCTCTTCAGACGGGTCAGGGGGTCAGGAACTCGCGCTCGGTCTGTGCCACCACTTCAGCAGCGCCCAGCACGTCCTGCACACCCGACACGCTGTGCCCGGCTGACCAGATGTCCTTCCAGCGCTTGGGGCGGTTGGCCTCTCGACCTTCCACGCTGATGTCCTTGGAAATGTCGATGTCGCCGCGTGCAGGCAAATTGTCCGGGTCCAGTCCGGCAGCCACGATCGAAGGGCGCAGCATGTTGGTCTGCAAGCCGGTGAACGCACGGGTCAGCAGAATGTCGTCGGCGCTGCTGGTGACCAGCATCGCTTTATACGCATCAGAGGCCATGCTCTCGCGCGTAGCAATGAAGCGCGTGCCCATGTAGGCCAGCTCGCAGCCCAGCGCCAGCGCTGCGCGCAGCGCATGCCCGTCCGACATGCCGCCTGCTAGCACCAGGGGGCCCTGATAAAACTGACGCACGGCGCGCACGAAGGCGAACGGGTTGAGCCAGCCGGTTTGCCCGCCTGCACCGGCGGTGAGCAGCACCAGCCCATCGGCGCCGGCGGCCACTGCCTTTTCGGCATGCATGACCGAGGCCACGTCCACCAGCACTTGGGCGCCAATGTCATGCAAGGGGCCGATCACCGGCGTGGGGGTGCCGACCGAGGTAATCACCAGTTCCGGCTTGTGTCGCAATAGCACGGCCAGGTCGTCCGCCAGGCGTGTGTTCGAGCGGTGAACGATCAGGTTGGGGCAGACCGGGGCGGCGGCTCTGCCGAGTGCCTGTTGTGCTGCATCGATCCGCTGTCCGATCTCGCTCATCCAACTGTCGAGTTGCTCGGCGCTGCGGCAATTGGCTGTCGGGAAGGAACCGACGATGCCGGCACCGCAGGCTGCAGACACCAGGTCAACGCCCGACACCAGAAACATCGGGGCGGCAATGAGAGGCAGGCGCAGGCGTGAGCGCAGGGTGCCAAGCGTGTGGGTGGTCATGGTTCAGTCCGGTGTCAGTGACGGCCCGGCGGCGCTGCGCGTGCAGCGTTCAATCGGGCTAAGCGCAAGCCTGCAGCATGCCACGGGCCCTGCCCGTTGTTGTGTGTCGTTGGTGCCCGAAGGCCGGCTCGGTGTATCGTTTCCGAAAATGGAGCGGACGAGACGATGCAAAACGAACTGATGGCGGCCGAACGCGAGAAGGTCTGGGCGATGCCCCTGGAGCAGATCGACGTGGCCAAGGGGTATCTGTTCGAATACGACCTGGTTGAGCTCTACTTTTCCCGTCTGCGCAAGGAAGACCCGGTGCACCATGCCGTGAGCAAGCGCTATGGCGGATATTGGTCGGTCACCACCTACAAGGAGATCATGGAGGTCGAGGTCAACCACGACACCTACTCCTCCGAATCGGGTCTGGGCGGCATTGCTCTGGCCGAGCGGCCGGCGCCCGAGATGCTTCCAAGCTTCATCGCGATGGACCCACCGCGTCACGATGAGCAACGCAAGACCGTCAGTCCGATCGTGGCGCCGGGCAACCTGGCCATGCTTGAGTCCACCATCCGTCAGCGCGCCTGTCGCATTCTCGATGGCCTGCCGATCGGCGAAGAATTCGACTGGGTGCAACGGGTCTCCATTGAACTCACTACGCAAATGCTGGCCACGCTCTTCGACTTTCCCTTCGAAGACAGACGCCTGCTGACCTGGTGGTCCGACATGGCCACCGGCGACCCTGATGGCAACGGCCCGGTCACGTCCTGGGATCAGCGCCTGGCCGAGCTGGGTAAGTGCCAGGACTACTTCACGCGGCTGTGGAACGAGCGTGTGAATGCGCCACCGGCCAATGATCTGATCTCCATGCTGGCCCACTCACCGGCCACGCGCAACATGGGGCCCAGGGAGTTTCTGGGCAACCTCATCCTGCTGATCGTAGGCGGCAACGACACCACCCGCAATTCGATCTCAGGCGGGTTGCTTGCGCTGAATCGTCACCCTGAGCAATACGCCAAGCTGCGCGCCAACCCCGCTCTGGTTGCAAGCCTGGTGCCCGAAATCATCCGCTGGCAGACCCCGCTGGCCCATATGCGACGTACCGCAAAGCGCGACACGATGCTGGGTGGCAAGCGCATCAGCGAAGGCGACAAGATCGTCATGTGGTACCTGTCCGGCAACCGCGATGACACCGCCATCGAGCGGGCCGATCAGTTCATCGTCGACCGCGCGCGGCCACGCCAGCACCTGTCATTTGGTTTCGGCATTCATCGTTGCGTGGGCAACCGCCTGGCCGAGTTGCAGCTGCGTGTGCTGTGGGAGGAAATCCTGCGTCGCTTCGATCGGATCGAAGTGGTCGGCGAGCCGACTCGCACGAAGTCAAATTTCGTTCATGGCTTTACAGCCATGAAGGCCATCATCGCGTCGCGGCGTGCGGACGCGCCAGCTGCATCGACGTCTTGACAGAGCCCGCAACCGCCCATCGCGTTCCATTCGGTTGATGACCGGGCGCTTGCCTGGTTTGATCGCATGCCCTAGGATATGTCCATATATTGACGTAATTCAAAGAGGCAGCGATGGCACTGAGGCGATTTGAAGGCAAGACGGTGATCGTCACCGGCGGAGGGGGCGGAATCGGTGGGGCCAGTTGCCGCCGATTTGCTCAAGAGGGGGCGCGGGTCGCGGTGTTTGACCTGAATGCAGAGGCCGCCGACTCGGTCGCCGTATCCATCAAGGCATCCGGTGGCCTGGCGCAAGCCTATCGCTGCGATATCACCGATCGTGCGAGCGTCGACGCCTGTGTCGCCGCTACCGAAACCGATCTCGGTCCAATCGATGTGCTGGTGAACAACGCCGGCTGGGACATCTTTCAGCCGTTCGTCAAGACCGAGCCCATGCAGTGGGACCGGCTCATCGCTGTCAATCTGTTAGGACCGCTGCACATGCACCACGCGGTGCTGCCGCTCATGGTTGCTCGCCGTGCCGGACGCATCGTCAATGTCTCCTCGGATGCGGCACGCAATGGCTCATCGGGCGAAGCGGTTTATGCAGCCTGCAAGGGAGGGCTGGTCTCGTTTTCCAAGACCATCGCGCGCGAGCACGCCCGTCATGGCATCACGGTCAATGTGGTGTGTCCCGGCCCGACCGACACGGCGCTGTTTGCCGACTACAAACAAGGCGCAGGCAATCCGGACAAACTCGTCGAAGCGTTTACCCGCGCCATTCCACTGGGACGCATCGGTCAGCCCACTGATCTGCCCGGCGCAATTTCCTTTTTTGCCAGCGATGACGCTGCCTACATCACCGGACAGGTGCTGAGCGTATCGGGTGGCCTGACCATGGCTGGCTGACCGGGCCATCCCCTTCCAAATCTCTGCATAGGACTCTTCATGGACTACGAGGATCTGCTGTACGACGTCCGTAACGGCGTGGCCTGGATCACCATCAACCGCCCCGACAAGATGAATGCATTTCGCGGTCAAACCTGCGATGAGCTCATTCGTGCGCTCAACCGTGCCGGTTACGACCGTACCGTGGGAGCCATTGTCCTGGCGGGCGCCGGTGATCGGGCGTTCTGCACGGGGGGTGATCAGTCCGCGCACGACGGTAACTACGACGGGCGCGGCACCATTGGTTTGCCTATGGAAGAACTGCACGCCGCCATCCGTGATGTACCCAAGCCGGTCATCGCTCGGGTCCAGGGTTTCGCCATAGGCGGTGGCAATGTGCTGTGCACCATCTGCGACCTGACCATCTGCTCGGAAAAGGCGGTGTTCGGTCAGGTGGGACCCAAGATGGGCTCGGTCGATCCCGGTTTCGGCACGGCCTTTCTGGCACGCGTGGTGGGCGAGAAAAAAGCGCGCGAGATGTGGTACCTGTGCCGGCGATATTCAGGACACGAGGCCGTCGCCATGGGCTTGGCCAATGTCTGTGTGCCGCCCGAACAACTTGATGCGACGGTACAGGCCTGGGCTGAGGAAATCTGCGAGCGCAGCCCCACTGCGATTGCCATCGCCAAACGGTCCTTCAACATGGACACCGCACATCAGGGCGGCATTGGTGGCATGGGCATGTATGCGCTCAAACTGTACTACGACACCGAAGAATCCCGCGAGGGCGTCAATGCGCTGCGCGAGAAGCGCAAGCCTGACTTCAAAAAATACGCGAAGTAAACCTGTATGAATCCGTATCTGGACGACGACCTCAGGGCGCTTGCAGATCATGTGCGGCGCTTCGCAGTCGAACGCATTAGGCCGGGTTTTCTTGAACGCGACCGGACTCGAGTGCTTGACCGAAGTCTCATGCGTGAGATGGGCGACATGGGCTTGATCGCCCCTGAATTGCCTGCGTCGGTGGGCGGACAAGGACTGGGATGTCTGGCGGCGGGGGTGATTCATGAGGAAATCGCGCGCGCCGATCTGAGCCTGTCCTACATCAATCTGCTGGCCTCGTTGAATGGGCAGATTTTGTCCGAGCATGGCGATCCGGCTGTGGTGGGGCCCTGGCTGAGCCGCCTGATGAGCGGACAGTCCCTGTTGGCCATTGCGCTGACCGAACCCCGCGGCGGATCGGATGCGGCCAATCTGCAGTTGCGCATCGAGCGCCAGGGGACGGATTACCTGATCAACGGTGAGAAGACCTCCATTTCAGCAGCGGATCAGGCGGATGCGGTCGTGGTCTTCGGGCGCACGGGGGCGCCGGATTCAGGTGCCCATGGTGTGACTGCACTTCTGGTGCCCACTGATGTCCCAGGGCTCACGCGCGACCGTTTCGATTGTCATGGGCAACGCGCCATCGGTCGTGGATCGCTCTTTTTCGACAATGTCCGCGTCCCGGGGTCTCACCGGCTGGGCGCTGAAAACCGGGGCTTTGCCCAGGTGATGCAGGGCTTCGATTTTTCTCGGGCGCTGATTGGTCTGCAGGTGCTCGCGGTGGCGCGGGTGGCACTCGAAGAGACCTGGGCCTATGTGGCCCAGCGCGAGGCCTTCGGCAAGCCGCTGTCGGCCTTCCAGGGGGTCTCGCATACCCTGGCCGACCTCGACACGCAGGTCGAGGCGGCGCGCTTGCTGTGCCTGCAGACACTGTGGCTGAAGGATCGTGGTCTGCCGCACAGTGCCGAGGCGGCAATGTGCAAGTGGTGGGGCCCAAAGCTCGCCTTCGATACGGTTCATCAATGCCTGCTCATGCATGGTCACGGCGGCTACGATCGTGGTGTGATGGAGCAGCGGTTGCGCGATGTGCTGGGCTTTCAGATCGGCGACGGTACCGCGCAGATCATGAAGACGGTGATCGCTCGCAGCCGTGCCGGCAGAGCGGCCGTACCGGCCTGACCCCAGGAGACGCTTATGCAATTCGATGCCGTTTTGCTCGGCCCCCGGCGGGCTGCCAGTATCGCTGCCGGGCAATGGTTCGATCGTACTTTGAACGATGACCTCGACGCATGTCTGACCGAGTGCCCAGAGCGGCTCGCGCTTACAGCGGTGCGGGTCGAGTCAGGCGAGGTTCGCCGCTTTACCTACCGCGAGATGGGTCTGATGGCCGATCGCATCGCGGTCGGTCTGACAAAACTGGGGGTCGGGCGCAATGACGTCGTGGCCATGCAATTGCCCAACTGGTGGCAGTTCACGCTGACGGCCCTGGCGTGTGCGCGGATCGGTGCGGTGATCAACCCGCTCATGCATATCTTTCGGGAACGCGAGCTGTCGTTCATGCTGGCCCATGGTGAAGCGCGGGTGGTCATCGTTCCCAAGATATTTCGCGGCTTTGACCACGAGCAGATGCTCGAAGGGCTTCGTCCGTCTCTGCCTGCCCTCAAGCATGTGGTGGTGGTTGGCGCAGAGGGGGCCAACAGCTACGAGGCCTTGCTGAGCGAACCTGCCTGGGAGCAGACACCTGATGCGCCGCAGATCCTCAGCGCACAGCGTCCAGGCCCAGACGATGTGATGCAACTCATCTACACGTCGGGCACGACGGGCGAACCCAAGGGCGTGCTGCATTCGGCCAACACATTGATGTCCAATATCGTGCCCTATGCGCAGCGCGTGCGCCTGGGGCGCGACGATGTGGTGCTGATGGCCTCACCGATGGCGCATCAGACGGGTTTCATGTACGGCCTCATGATGCCGGTGATGCTGCGAGCTGGCGCGGTCCTGCAGGACATCTGGGATCCGCGCAAGGCAGTGGACCTCATCCGTGCCGAGCAGGTGTCGTTCACCATGGCCTCCACCCCCTTTCTGACGGACTTGTCTCGCGTGGTGGCTGAGACAGGTTTGGCGGTGCCCAGTCTGCGCAGCTTCTTGTGCGCGGGGGCCCCCATTCCAGGCCCCCTGGTCGAACAGGCCCGCAGTGTCCTGGGGTCCAAAATCATTTCGGCCTGGGGCATGTCTGAAAACGGTGCCTGCACCCTCATTACCCCTGACGATGACGATGAGCGGGCCGTCAATACCGATGGCTGTCCGCTGCCCGGCATGGAGGTGAAAATTGCCGACGATGCGGGGGCAAGCCTTGCGCACGGCGAGGTCGGCCGTTTGCTGGTTCGAGGGTGCTCAAACTTCGGTGGGTATCTGAAGCGTCCGCAGTGGAACAACACCGATGCCCAGGGCTGGTTTGATACTGGCGATCTGGCCAAGCTTGATGCTGCCGGCTACATCCGTATCAGCGGACGCAGCAAAGACATCATCATCCGGGGCGGCGAGAACATTCCCGTGGTGGAGGTCGAAGCCTTGCTCTATCGCCATCCTGCGGTCGCGCAGGCGGCGATCGTTGCCATGCCAGATGATCGCCTGGGTGAACGCGCCTGTGCGGTGATGGTTCTCAAGCCAGGTCAAAGCCTGGACTTCAACGGGATGCTTGAATTTCTCAAGGCGCACAAGCTGGCACTCCAGTACATGCCCGAACGCCTGGTATTGCTCGATGCCATGCCGGCAACCCCCTCGGGCAAGATCCAGAAATTCAAACTGCGCGAGATGGTGCGCGAGCAGGCACCTTGAAACCCTAAGCGGTTGCAGCGCAGACTTCAGGCGGCGCCTGGTCGGGCGTTCAGCGTCCTTTGAACTGCGCGTCGCGGCGTTCCCGAAACGCCGTGGTGCCCTCGGCCAGGTCTTCGCTCTGGCCCAGGTCATGGAACGATGCCGATTCCAGCCGCAGCGCCTCGCCCATGTGCATCCCCACCGAACGGCGGATCACTTCCTTGGCGAAGCGCTGCGACAGCGGCGAGCGCGACGCGAGCTTGTGCGCATAGGCCATCGCGTATTCCAGCAGCGTCGCTTGCGGCACGATGCGATTCACCAGTCCGATGCGCAGGGCGTGCTCCGCATCCACCCGATCGCCTGACAGGATGATGTCCATCGCATGGCCCATGCCCACGATCTGCGGCAAGCGGATCAGTCCACCGTCGCACGCATGAAAGCCCCACTTCGCATCCTGCAGCGCAAATTCGGCATTGGGCGAACAGAACCGCACATCGCAGGCCAGGGCTAATTCGAAACCGCCAGAGATGGCATAGCCGTTGATGGCCGCCACGATCGGCTTGTCGATATCGAGATTGCGCGTGATGCCTGCAAACCCGGGTCCGTTGGTGAAGCGCGATCGGAACTCAGGTGCCGGTCGGCGCGCAAAGTTCATGGTGTAGGTCTTCAGATCCGCACCGGCACAAAAGGACTGCGCACCGGCGCCAGTCACGACAGCCACCTGCGCCTCATCGTCGGCATCGAATTGGCGCCAGACTTCGACCAGCCGATCGTTGGCGTCAAAGTCCAGCGAGTTCATCTTGGTTGGGCGGTCAATGGTGATCAGGCGCACCTTGCCGTGCGCTTCGTAGCGAATATCGCTCATGGGGTCTCCACGGTGAAGACGGTGTCGGCGCCGGCGCTGTGCAGCACCCGAACGCGCGCACCGACTGAGGGGGGTGCCGAGTCCTTGTCGAGCCGCCCGGTCATGCGCAGGCCCGCGTCCAGATCGACCACCACCACGTCATAGGGTGCCTGGTCCCTGAAGGCAGTCGGTGCCCGGCGGATGGTGGTGAAGGTGGCTACCGTGCCGCTGCCGTCATTGCCTACAGGGCGCAGATCCGCGCTCAGGCAACCTGCACACACCACCCGCATTGCAGTATCCAGACGGCCACAGCTCTTGCAGCGCAGCAGCGAAAGCATGCCTGCGGTCTGCGTCATGATGCCCGCCCCAGCAGGCTCACGGTGCAGGCCACGCCCGTACCACCCAGGTTGTGGGCCATGCCGATGCGCGCATTGCGCACGGGGTTGGGATGGGTATCGCGCAGCTGGCGCACCACTTCGTAGAGTTGCCCCACGCCGGTCGCACCCACCGGGTGCCCCTTGGCCAGCAGGCCGCCACTTGGGTTGATCGGCATGTCGCCACCGACCGCCGTGCGTCCTTCAGCCGCCCAGGCGGCGCCCTGGCCGCGGGGCACGAGGCCCAGGTCTTCGCTGTCGACGATTTCGGCCATCGAAAAGCAGTCGTGCAGCTCCACCACATCCACATCAGCGGCGCGCACACCGGCCATGGCATAGGCACGCTGTGCTGCCACAACCGTGGCATCGAAGGAGCACAGATCGGCATGCCCGCCAATCCGCGAAGACCCGCGGGTTTGCACCGTGGCGAGCACATCGACCGGCACACCCCGCACCTCGGGGACCAGATGGCGGGCGACCAGCACGAGTGCCGCTGCGCCGTCGCTCGCGGGACAGCAGTCGTAGAGCTGAAGCGGGTCGCAGATAGCGGCCGAGGCCTCGATCTGCTCATCGGTCAGGGTAGCGCCCATTTGTGCGAGCGGGTTCAGCAGACCGTTGGCTTTGTTTTTGCGGATCACGGCAGAGACCTGCTTGCGTGTGGTGCCATAGCGTTGCGCATGGATACGCCAGGCCAGCCCGAAGAGTCCAGGAAAGGTCAGGCCACTGGGCCCGTCATGCAGGTTGTCCATGGCGCAGTTCAGCGCAGCGGTGGTTTGTGCGGTTGGGGCGTGCGTCATGGTTTCCACGCCCACCACCAGTGCCGCATCGCATTGGCCGCTGGCAATGGCCATCCAGGCGTGGCGAAACGCAATGCCACCGGACGCACAGGCCCCTTCGACCTTGGTACAGGGCACATTGGGCAGGCCGAGCTGGTCGGCCACGATCCCGGCAAGCACTTCCTTGCCGTTGAGCGGACCACTGATGAAATTGCCCAGGTAGAGTGCGCCGATGCGTTCGCGCTCAATGCCTGCGTCATGCAGGGCTTCGACGGCCGCTTGCACACCCAATTGCTCGATGGGCGTCTGAGGGTGTCGCCCGAAGGCGGTCGATCCGATTCCAACGATCGATACTTCACGCATGGGGTGCCTCCTGGGCAAGTTCACGGCGCAGCGCAGTCTTGAGCACCTTGCCGTAGTTGTTCTTGGGCAGCGCCGCTTTAAAGTGATAATGCTTGGGGCGCTTGAAGCGGGCGATGTTGGCCAGGCACAAATCATCCAGTTCGCGCACCGTTGCGGATTGGCCATCCCGCGTCACGATGAAGGCAACCACCTCTTCGCCCCAGTCTGCATGGGGCTGACCGACCACCGAGCATTCGAGCACAGCGGGGTGGCGCAACAGCACTTCCTCAATCTCGCGTGGATAGATGTTGGTGCCGCCGCTGATGATCATGTCCTTGGAGCGGTCGCGCAAAGTCAGGTACCCGCGTTCATCCATCGAGCCCACATCACCCGTCCACAACCAGCCATCGCGCAAGGCCCGCGTGGTGGCTTCGGGTTTGTTCCAGTAGCCCGACATCACGCAGTCGCTGCGTGTCACGACCTCACCGATCTCACCCTCGGCCAGCGGTTGCCCGTCTTCGCCGACGATACGCACCTCGACTCCGGTGCGGGCCAGTCCGCACGACCCCAGCCGCTCCAGATGGGCATCGCCGCGGTCACCCGCATGGTCCTGACGTGACAGCACCGTGATGGTCATCGGACTCTCGCCCTGACCGAAGAGCTGCACCAATCGTGGTCCGAATACATCAAGTGCGCGCACCAGATCGCTCACGTACATCGGCGCGCCGCCGTAGTACAAGGTGCGCAGCCCAGGACTGCGTACGCCAGAACCTGCTGCCTGCACCAGTCGCGTCACCATGGTGGGCGCAGCGAACATCGTCACTTCCAGATGGTCTTCAAAAGCTTGCAGCACGTCCTGCGGCTCAAAGCCCGCTTGCACCACCTGATGTCCACCTGCCAGCAGATGGGGCAGTGCGTAGAGTCCTGAGCCATGCGACAGCGGCGCAGCATGCAATTTCACATGTCCGGGTTCGATGCGGTCGATGTCTGCGTGATACGCCATCGACATGAAGGTCAAGTTGCGATGCGAGAGCATGGCGCCCTTGGGGTGGCCTGTCGTGCCGCTGGTATAGAAGATCCAGGCGGTGTCGCTGGCCTTGCGCTCAACGCAATCGATCGGCGCCGATTCGAGCAGTTGCAGGTAGCTCATGCTGCCTGCCACACCCAGGTACGGGGCCGGGGCCAGACCCAGCAGTTCGGCCGCCAGGCCCTCGATCAGCGCGTCGCTGGTCCACACGGCACGCGCGCCGCTGTCGCGCACGATATGGCTCACTTCCTTGGGGTGCAGCTTGGCATTGACTGGTACCGCACACAGTCCCGCGGTCCAACACGCAAAAAGCAGCTCCAGGAACTCAGCGCGGTTTTCCATGCACAGCACCACCCGGTCATCGGCCTGCAGCTTCAGGGTCCCGCGCAAGGCGCCTGCCAGTCTGCGTGTACGCTGAGCCAGCGTCCCGAAATCATGCGTGTGCCCCTCAAAGCTCACCGCGGGGGCTTGAGGCTGGCTGAGGGCGCGTTGAAAGAGATATTGCGCGAAATTCGGCATGGTCCGGAGTCTCCAGGCCCGCCCGGGTGGCACACGCCGGGCATGGGATGTGATTCGATTGTATAGAGTAGATGACTGACGAGGCCCAGCGCCGCAGACCCCATCAAGGAGACCCGCATGACTGCCTCAAGCCGCACGCTGCCGATGGGCGTGACCATTCCGCCGGCAGATGACTGGCTGGCCGGGCAGGCGCCCGAGGACATCCTGGATCCCGATCTGCCGATCATCGACCCGCACCATCATTTGTGGGATCGGCCACAGCATCGCTATCTGCTGGACGAACTGCTGAGCGACACGGGTTCCGGGCATCGGGTGCAGGCCACGGTGTTCGTGGATTGCATGGCGTTCTACCGTCAGGCGGGCCCCGAAGCGCTTCGCCCTCTGGGCGAAACCGAATTTGCCAACGGCGTGGCAGCCATGGCCGCCAGTGGCGTGTATGGAAGCACCCAGGCCTGTGCCGGCATCGTCAGCTTTGCTGACCTCACTCGGGGTGCTGCGGCGACAGAAGTGCTGCAGGCACAGATTGCTGCCGGCAACGGACGCTTTCGTGGCATTCGGCATGCGGGTGGCTGGGATGCGAGCGACGATGTGCGCAACAGTCACACCAACCCGCCGCAAGGCCTGTACGCCATGCCCGCATTTCGCGATGGCTTCGCGCAGCTTGCCCCCTTGGGTCTGTCGTTCGAGGCCTGGCAATATCACCCGCAACTGCCCGAAGTCATCGCGCTGGCCAGAGCGTTTCCGCAGACATCGATCATCCTCAATCATTGTGGCGGGCCGCTGGGCATCGGGCCCTACGCGGGCAAGGCCGACCAGACCCATGCCTTCTGGCTGAAACACATGCGCGAGCTGGCATCGTGTCCCAATGTGACCGTCAAGCTCGGTGGCCTGGGCATGCGGGTCGGCGTGTTCGATTTTCATCTGCGTCACACACCGCCCACTTCGCAGCAGATTGCAGATGGCTGGATGCCCTGGATTGAGCCCTGCATCGAAGCCTTCGGTGCCCAGCGCTGCATGTTTGAGAGCAATTTCCCGGTCGACAAGATCACGTCCAGCTATGCCGTGCTCTGGAATGCCTTCAAGCGCATGGCGCAAGGCGCCTCGGCCAGCGAGCGCACCGCACTCTTCAGCGGCACGGCGCAGCGCGTCTACCGGCTCCCTGGCGCCTGATCAGCCGCTGACGACTCAGCCCACTTCCGATCACCTCTTGCAAACGACCAGAGGCGACGGTGTGACCGATTCAATTCCAACCCTCACACGAGCTTTCACAGGATTTCTGACATGACTGCAACCCTTCCTCGCACTGGCCTCCAATTGCGCTCGACCATCAAGTCGGGCGGTGAACTTGAACTGACCCTCGTTGATGAGCCGGTCGTTGCACCGGGTTCCGATGAAGTGGTGATCCGCGTTGAAGCCACACCGATTAATCCTTCCGATCAGGGATTGCTGTTCGGGGCGGCCGACTTGTCGTCCATCCATGTAGGCGGCACAGCGGCACGTCCCGTGACCACCGCCAAGGTGCCCGAGCGGTCCATGCGCGCGATGGCGGGTCGGATGGACCAGTCGATGCCAGTCGGTAATGAAGGCGCGGGTACGGTGATTGCGGCCGGTGATTCGCCCGAAGCCCAGGCATTGATGGGTCAGGTGGTGGCGGTGATGGGCGGCTCTATGTACTCGCAATACCGGACGGTCAAAGCCAAGCAGTGCCTGACACTCAAACCCGGCACCACGGCCGCCGAAGCAGCGTCGTGTTTCGTCAATCCGCTCACCGCACTTGGCATGACCGAGACCATGCGTCGCGAAGGCCACACCGCCCTCGTACACACTGCTGCCGCGTCCAACCTCGGTCAGATGCTCAATCGCATCTGCATGAAAGACGGCATTCAGCTGGTGAACATCGTGCGTAATGCCGAGCAGGAAAAACTACTGCGTGGCATCGGTGCAAAGCATGTCTGCAACAGCAGCGCAGCGACGTTCAGCGATGACCTCACCGAAGCCCTGATGGCCACCGGCGCCACCATCGCGTTTGATGCAATTGGCGGTGGCAAGCTGGCCAGCACGATCCTCACCTGCATGGAGGCCGCGCTCAACAAGACGGCTAAGGAATACAGCCGCTACGGCACCACCATACATAAGCAGGTCTACATATATGGCGGTCTGGATATCGGGCCGACCGAAATCAATCGCAATGTGGGCATGTACTGGAGCGTCGGCGGCTGGTTGCTCACACCGTTCCTGCAGAAAATCGGCACGCCGGCTGCAGTGGCCTTGCGCAAGCGGGTCGCGGACGAACTGAAGACCACGTTCGCCAGCGGCTACTCCAAGCAGATCTCACTGGCTCAGGTGCTGCAGGCCGATGCCATCGGTGCATTCAGCAAGCGGGCCACCGGCACCAAGTACCTGATCAACCCCAGTCTGGTGTGAGGGACGGGCGATGTCGTGTTGATCGACGCCCTGATGGGACTGGTACCGCCTCAGATCGAGGCGGGTACGCTGCTTGAACGGGCCGGCATGGGGCTGGCCTGCCCTGGAGTTCAGTGCCGCTTCGCGTCGGCCTTGGCTTGGCGGAACAGGTCGCGGGCGATGATCTGTTTCATCACCTCCATGGAGCCACCGGCGATCTTCACGATGCGCGCATCGGCATAGGCGCGGCACACCGGGTAGTCCCACATATAGCCCCAACCGCCATGCAACTGCAGGCACTCATCGACCACCCGGTTGTGCAGATCGGAGAGTTGCATCTTCACTGCAGCGGCATCCACTGGATCCAGCTTGCCTTGCAGCTGGAGCTCGATGCAGCGATCGGTGAACACGCGTCCTGACACCGCTGCTGCTTTCAGCTCGGCCAGTTTGAACTGCGTGTTCTGGAACTCCGAAATGGATTGCCCGAAAGCCTTGCGCTCGCTGGTGTAGGCGACCGTCTGCTCGATCGTCACCTCGGCGACCGCCGCACTGCGCACGGCCTGCACCAGCCGTTCGTGGGCCAGATTGCGCGTCAGATAATCGAAGCCGCGGTGCTCCTCGCCGACCAGATTCGTGACCGGTACTCTGACGTTGTCGAAAAACAGCTCCGAGGTATCCTGTGCCTTCAGACCCAGCTTCTCAAGATTGCGACCTCGTGAAAAGCCAGCCCGATCTGTTTCGACCAGGATGAGGCTGATCGCCTCACGCGGGCGCTGCGGATCGGTCTTGCACACCAGCACGATGACGTCGCTGGACTGTCCATTCGAGATGTAGGTTTTCTGTCCGTTGATGACGTATTCATCGCCATCGCGATGCGCGCGCGTTTGAATGCCGCGCACATCGCTGCCTGCGGCAGGTTCGGTGATGGCGATCGAGCCGATTACCTCTCCGCTGACCATACCAGGCAGCCAACGGCGCTTTTGCGCGTCGCTGCCGAAGCGCTCGATGTAGGTGGCAACCATGTCCGAGTGCACCGCAAACCCTGGTCCGGTGATGCCGGCTCGCGCCAGTTCCTCGATGACCACCACGTTGTAGAGGAAGTCGGCACCAGGCCCGCCGTACTCCTCGGCAATCTGGCAGCACAGCAGCCCGGCGGCGCCGGCCTTCAGCCACGCATCGCGCGGAACAATGCCGTCTTTCTCCCATTGCGCGTGATGTGGCACCAGTTCGGTCTGTACGAATCGGCGAACCGACTCACGAAAGGTGTCGTGGTCGGATGAGAACAGCGTGCGAGGAATCATGAGCGTTCAGGCTGCTCGCAGATGCGCCGGACGGCGCAGATCAGCGGCGAGACCTTCGCCCATCAGGTCGATGAAGTTTTCGGTGTAGAAGCGGTCGATTGCAGTGGCCGAGACTCCGGTCAACGATTCATCAAAACGCTTGAGCGGATTACGCCCGCCTTCGACATGAGGATAGTCGGAGGAAAACAGGCAGACCTGCTCGCCCGCATTGGCCACGATCCAACCCACATCCTCATGCGGATAGGGCGTCGCGCGAAACTGGCGCTGCACGATTTCCGAAGGCTTGGCCGAGAGCTTTTTCAGTCGCTCTTCATTGCGCATGAAAGCGTGTGCAGCAGAGTCCATGGACCGCATCCAGCCCGGTACCCAGGCCGCCCCCAGTTCGATGGCGCCCCACTTCAGATTCTGGAACTGATCGAAGATGCCATCGAAAATCAGCGTGGCAATCGTTTGCATGGCGGCGCTGGGGATCGGCATGTAGCTGACAGAGGTGAAATTGTCGTCACCGCCATGAAAATCGGGCACAGGGGGCAGGCCGTTGATCTTGTAGACCGGGTCCAGTTTTTCCTCCCCACCCACGTGAAAGAGGATCGGAATACCGGCTTCCTGCGCCATGGCCCAGACCGGAAACAGACCGATGTGGCTGGGCGAATGGTTGCGCGGTCGCATCGAAGGCACCATGAGTGCCTTCGCGCCCAGGCGGATCGCCTCACGCGCGCAGGCCTGCGAACGATCGAAATCCTCCAGGGGGATATAGGCTGTGGCGAGCAATCGGCGATCGACGCTGCAAAAGTCGGTCATCATCCGATTGTGTGCATCGGCCGCTGCGTAGCACATCTCCAGGTCATCACCCTGATCCAGGCCGAAATTGCCCAGGCAGAATGTCGTGAAGACAAGCTGACTGGCAAAGCCCAGCAGGTCCATCGCATGGGGGCGGTCTTCGCGAATGAACGAGCCGTGCGCCTCATAGTTCTTGCGCAGCAGGATGTTGGCATCGACTCCCGCTCGAAATGCCGGCTCTGCATGGGCCTCGCGAGAACGGCCGGGGCGGTTGCGAATCTGTACCCGTCTGGCGAAGGCCTCTGAACGCTTGAAGCGCGTCAACAGACGTGGGTCGAAATACGGCTCCAGACAGTCGTCGAGTTCCATCAGATGGCTGTCGGCGTCGTGAATCATCCGGCCGCTTGCATACGACATGGCAGTCTCCTCTTTTAGGATGACTATACCGCCGATGCAGGGTTGCCGAAACCCGATTGCGGTGCCGTTACCGCCTGCTCTGGCCCGCCAATTGCTTTAGCTCGCCTCACACCCGTGTTGGGCGATTTTGTAGACGCGTTGCCCGGAAGCGGTGCGTGAACGCCCGAAGCAGTGCGCACATGAACTGAAAGCCAAACCAAGCCATGACTGATCTGACCGAATTGAAGCGCTTCATCGAACACCTCTATGCAAAGTATCGCGACGAGGACTCAGGCGCCGTGGCCACCTACATTCCTGAGCTGGGCAAGGCCGACCCGAATCTTTTCGGTATCAGCGTGGTCTCGACCGACGGTCAGGAGGTATCCGTGGGTGATGTTGATGCGGAATTCACGATTCAGTCGATCTGCAAGCCCCTGGCCTTTCTGATGGCGCTTGATTCATTGGGGCGTGACGAAGTGCTCGCCCACGTGGGAGTTGAGCCCAGCGGCGATGCGTTCAATTCCGTGGAGCTCGATCCGCGCAACAGCCGTCCATTCAATCCGATGATCAACGCCGGCGCGATCGCGGTTGCATCATTGATCAAGGAGGGGTCGCCTGAAGCAGGCGTGGCGCGCTTTGTCGACACGCTCAGCCGTGCCGCAGGCCGCACGCTGCGAGTCGATCAGGCCGTCCTGGAATCCGAGTCGAATACCGGGCATCGCAATCGCGCAATTGCGCACTTGCTGCACAACTTCGATGTGATCGACGATCAGATCGAACACACCTTGCATCAGTATTTTTCGCAGTGCTCGGTCCTGCTGAATACGCGTGATCTGGCCACCATCGGTGCGACGCTGGCCAATACCGGCGAACACCCCATCAGCGGCCAGGACGTATTCGGGTTCAGGCATATCCGCGACACGCTCGCTGTCATGTTTGCATGCGGCATGTATGACTTTGCGGGCGAATGGGCTTATCGAGTGGGTGTGCCTGCCAAGAGCGGCGTGTCGGGCGGGGTGCTCGCGGTCATCAATCGGCAGCTGGGTATTGCGGTGTATTCCCCGCGCATCGATGAGCGAGGCAACAGTGTCCGCGGCATCAAGGTGTGCACCGAGCTGGCCGAGGAGTTTGGCTTGCACGCCTTTGACGTGATGAATTTCGGTTCCAACTTCGTGCGTGCACTCTAGCGCTACCTCTCGCGCTAGGTCTGAACTGGTTCAGCGCTTGGCGCGCAGCTGTGCCCACTGTTCATCACTCCAGCCCAGCAGATCCTCTGCACCGGAGGTGCGCAGATGGCTGCCGCCATCGATGGTGACCATCTCGCCATTGATGTAGCTCGCATGATCGGACACCAGAAAGCTCGCCAGATTGGCCAGTTCGATGTGTTCGCCGACCCGTCCCGCCGGATTGCGCAGGCCTTCGGCATCACGCCCGCCCGGGCGCAACTGGCCCCAGGCGCCCGGGGTCGGAAAGGGGCCCGGCGCAATGCCGACCAGGCGAATCCCTTTGGGTCCCCATTCGACTGCCAGACTGCGAATCATGGCCAAGTGGGCGGATTTCGCCATCGCGGAGGGCACCGTGAAGGCACGACCTGTGATGGTCGATGTCGACAAAATGCCAAGTGCCACGCCCGGGCGCTGTTGAGTAATCCATCTGCGCCCGCACGCCAGCGTGCAGTACAGGGCGCCATGCAGGGTCGGGGCGAGAATGGCGTCTGCCGCACGCGCTGAAAGGTGTTCGGTCTGCGCAATGAAAGTCGCCGCAGCATTGTTCACCAGCACATCAATCGGCCCCTCCTGCCAGGCCGCTTCGATCATGTGTTCAACCGCCTCGGACTGACGTATGTCGCAGGTCAGCGTCTGAACCGAGGCGCCGCTCGCCTCGCGGATCGTTTGCGCTGTGCTCGTCAGGACTTCTGCCCTGCGCCCGCTCAAGACGAGCGATGCACCGAGTTCGGCGAACCTTTGGGCCATGGATGCGCCCAGCCCAGTGCCCCCGCCGGTGATGAGGATGCGCTTGCCAGCGAGGAGGTCGGGTTGGAACATCGGTGTGTTCGATGGGGTGTGGGTCAACGAGAAGCTGCGATCACTTGGGCTGCAGGCCCGCTTGCTCGGCGATCTTGCGGAATCGATCGATCTCCCGGCGCTGGTAATCGCCGAATTCCTTGGGGCCCAGCATGAGCGGTGTGGTGGTGTTAGCCGCCTGATAGGCCTTGCCTTCAGGCGAGTTCATGGCCACGCGAATCGCTTCGGCCAACTTGGCGGTCACGTCATCGGGCGTTTCGGAGCGCACGAAAAATCCTGCCCAGGTGTAGGTTTCGAACTCAGGAAAACCCGACTCCTTCACGGTCGGTACATCCGGGAATTTGGGATCGCGCTTTTCGGCTGTAATGGCAATGGCACGCAGCCGGCCTTCGCGCATGAGGGGCGCCACGCCGCTCAAATCATTGGTGCCAACTTCGAGCTGCCCGCCGATCAGGTCGGTCTGCATTTGCGCACCGCCCTTGTAGGTCACATGATTAACCTCGAAACCACCCACCAGCCCAAGCCAGGTGGCGATCAGCATGTAGCCCTCGGAGTAGTTGCCAATCGTCACCGGGCGCTTTTCGCGCCGCGCTGCGGCGGTCAGATCCGCCACCGAACGGATCGGTGAGTCGGGTTTCACAAGAATCGCAGCGGGGCCTGCCAGCATGCCGTGCACGGCCCGAAAATCCTTGATCGGATCGTAGGGCAGGCTCTTCGACAGCACAAAGTTCACAGCCATCGGGGAATTGCTTCCGATGAACAGCGTGTGTCCATCCGCCGGGGCAGCTTTTACGGCCAGCGCAGCCACGGCGCCACTCCCGCCGGGTCGGTTGTCGACCACGACAGGCTGTCCCAGATGCCGACCGATGACTTCCGCATAGGCGCGCGCGCCGCTGTCGGAACCACTGCCCGCAAGAAAGGGCACGATGATGCGCAACGGGCGGGACGGAAAGGCGGCCGATTGCGCCCCGGCCTGTCGCGCCGTAAGCGGCAGAATCAATGGGGCAGCCAGCGATGCGGCGGTCAGGGTCAGGAGTCGTCGTCTCACAGGGGCGTCTCTCAATGGTTGGGGCAAACGGGGTGGAGCGGGCTACTTGGGCTGAATGCCGGCCGCTTCAGCCACCTTTTTGAAGCGCTCGTACTCTTTGCGCTGAAACTCCCCGAGCTCCTTGGTATGCAGCATCATGGGCGAACCAGCATTCGCATTCTGGTAGGCCTTGCCCTCGGGGGAGAGCAGGGCGGCTCGCACCGCATCGGCCAGCTTGTTGGTCACGTCATCCGGCGTTTCAGCGCGTACGAACAATGAGGCGAATACATAGGTTTCGAAGTCGGTATAGCCCAGTTCTTTCATCGTGGGCAGATCGGGGTACTTAGCGTCCCGCTTGTCGCTGGTGATGGCCATCGGCCGGATCCGGCCCTCCTTGGCCAGTGCCGCAATGCCGCTCGAATCATTCATGCCCAGATCCAGCTGGCCTGCCGCTACGTCGGTCTGCATCTGCACGCCGCCCTTGTAAGGCACATGATTGATCGGCACGCCGTTGACTGCGCCCATCCAGGTGGCCACCAGCATGTAGCCGTCGGAATAGTTGCCGACGTTAAGCGTCTTCTTCTCGCGCCGTGCCGCAGCCATGAGGTCGGGCAGCGTCTTGTAAGGGGTATCACCCTTGGCGATGATCGTGGCACCGCCATAGGACAGGCCATGCACCGGTCTGAAATCCTTGAAGGCATCGTAAGGCAGCCCCTTTGTGATGACGGGCATCACGCACATCGGCGAGGTGCTGCCCAGCAGCAGGGTGTGGCCATCCGCAGGGGCCTGCTTCACGAGCTGTATGGCTAAAAGACCGCTACCACCCGGGCGGTTTTCGATGATGACGGGCTGTCCCAGGACCCGGCTCATGACTTCGCCGTACGCACGCGATGCGCTGTCCGAGCCGCTGCCGGCATTGAACGGCACGATGATGCGGATGGGTTTGGAAGGGAACGCTGATTGCGCGTATGCGCGGTGGGCCATCAGCGGCGATGCCAGTGCCGCGGCACCGAGTCCCAAAATGCGACGACGTGACAGGGTATTCATGTAGGTCTCCTAAGCCTGAGAGCCGAGCGGTGATTGCGCTTCGGTTCGGTTCTTTTGTGTTGTGCTGGTGTGTGCGCTGAGTTCAAACGCAGCGTTGAAACCGCATCATGGCACAGCAGTGCGGGCCACGACGCCGCGCGACTCCATCTGTGCAATCGCCTCGGTGCTGTACCCGGCTTCGCGCAGCACTTCCTCGGTGTGCTGGCCAATGTGCGGGGCAGGGCGGGGTGTCTGTGCGGGCGTGGCGCCAAAGAGGGTCGGGGTGCGCACGCTGCGAATCGGGCCTTCGGTCGGGTGCTCCACCCGCTCGAAGAAATCCACAGCTTTCAGGTGCGGGTGATTGGGCAGATCCTGGATGGACCACAGGCGGGTTGCAGGAATATCGAGACGATCACACAAGGCCATGCAGGCATCGGTCGTCATCTGGCGGGTGACGTCATGCATGGCTGCGTACAGCTCTTTGACCTTCGCATTGCGCTCATGCTTGTCCTTGAGGTCGAATTCGCGCGCCAGATCATCGCGACCGGCTTCCTTGAAAAAGTTCACCCAGTCCTCGCCTGAATAGGGCAGCAGTGCCACATACCCATCCAGGGTTGGTGCAGGTTTACGCCCGCCGGCAAGCAGGCGCGCGTAACCCGCAGGAGCCTTGGGCGCATCAGGGCCTGCAAAAGTCAGGCCCCCCAGGTGCTCGGCCATGTTGAAAGCGACCATGGTCTCGAGCATGGGCACTTCCACCTGCTGGCCTTGCCCAGTGCGCGCCCGGTGCAACAGCCCCGCCAGCACCGCGTTGCACAGCGCCATGCCGCAGGTCTTGTCGGCGAGCAAGGTGGGCGCATAGTCGGGCTTGCCATCTTCCTGACCGATCAGTGCGGCGATGCCGCTTGCAGCTTGAATCACGTCATCGAATGCAGGCTTGCCCGCATCGGGGCCCGATTCACCAAAACCCGTGGCCACGCAATACACCAGATCGGGCTTCAGGGCGGACAGCGTTGCATAGCCCAGACCCAGGCGCTCCATGGCCGGGACACGCATGTTGTGCACCAGCACGTCGATCGTTGGCAGCAGTCGATGAATGATCTCGATCCCTTCTTCCGATTTGAGATCGATCGCCAGCGAGCGCTTGTTGCGGTTGATCGCCAGAAAAATAGAACTCATCCCGCGATGCTTCGAGACGCCGTTGGCGCGCATCTGGTCACCTGTGAGCGGCTCGATTTTGATCACATCGGCACCGTAGTCACCCAGAATCTGCGTGGCCAGCGGCCCCAGCACCACAGCGGTGAGATCGAGCACGCGGTAGCCTGCCAGCGGCCCGGTGCGTTGAGCGGTTGTGGTCTCCATTGTCTTGTCTGCGCCTCCTGGGGCGTCGTGATGTCTCTGCGGATGAGCATAAATTGTTTGTTGCCTGAGTCACAACTTTCGATTCAGAATCCACCGGTTCGGGAACGCAGCGCCTGCCCGATACACACATCAAGACCATCACGACGATCAGGGACGACGTTCATGCAGGAACTCAACATCATTCCTGGCACGCTTCCGCCGCATTGCGAGGCATTGCGCGAGGAAGTGCGCGACTTTGTCGCAGAGCACCTGCGAGACTTCCCCCTGGCGCGCCGCGTGCGTAACTGGACTGGAGGGGATGCCGAGTTCAGTCGCAAGCTGGGCAGCAAAGGCTGGATTGGCATGACCTGGCCCAAGGAATATGGTGGGCATGAACGCACTTCGCTGGAGCGCTACGTGGTGCTCGAGGAACTGTTGCAGGCGGGTGCCCCAGTCGGGATGCATTGGGTCGCAGATCGCCAGAGCGGGCCTTTGCTCATGCGCTATTCACCCAAGGTGCTCGCGCCGCGCCTGGTGCCACAGATTGCGCGCGGCGAGCTTTTCTTTTGCATTGGCATGAGTGAGCCCGATTCAGGCTCAGATCTGGCCTCCATTCGCACGCGAGCCACCCGCATGGCAGATGGCTGGTCCATCACCGGTCGCAAGGTCTGGACATCCGGGGCGCACAACAAGCACTACATGATCGCGCTGGTGCGCACCGGCGAAGGCTCACAACGCCACGGCGGCGTCTCGCAGATCCTGATCGACATGAAGACGCCAGGGATCACGGTGCGCCCGATCATCAACCAGCTGGGCGAGCATGACTTCAACGAAGTGACCTTCGATGACGTGCGCGTGCCAGCGGAAAATCTGATTGGTGAGGAGGGTGATGGATGGAAGCAGGTGGGGGCGGAGCTCGCCTATGAACGCGCAGGTCCGGAGCGTTATTTGAGCAGCACGCAATTGCTCAAGGAGATGCTCGATGCAGCCAACCCGGATGACCCGCGACATGCGGTTGCACTGGGCAAGGTGGTTGCGCAATACGCCACCTTGCGTCAAATGTCGCTGGGGGTGGCCACGATGCTCGCCCAAGGCCTGACCCCGGGTCTGGCCGCCTCGGTGGTGAAGGATCAGGGCGCGCTCGTTGAGCAGGCGATGCCGGACATCGCGCACGATCTTTTTGCAGGATATGCCGAGCCCGACTCACCGCTCGACCTGGCCATGCGCTACACCGCCATGGCGGTGCCATCCTTCTCGCTGCGTGGCGGGACACGTGAAATTCTGCGCGGAATCATTGCCAAAGGGCTGGGGCTGCGATGAGTGACTCGATGATCGAACAAAGTGTCGAGCGCGTCTTTTCGGGCAATGTGGACAAAGCGCTTCTGCTGAAAGTCGAAGCCGGAGAATTCCCGACACCACTCTGGAATCTGGTGTGCGACAGCGGATTCACGGTGGCCGTGGCCTCCGAGCAATCGGGTGGCATCGGAGAGCGCTGGGGGGCGTCCTATCCCATCTTGCGCGGGCTCGGTTACTGGCAGGTGCCTGTGCCTTTGGCCGAGACCATGGTGGCGGCCTGTCTGTTGTCGGCGGCTGGCATGGCCTTGCCCGAGGGGCCTGTGGCGCTGATCGAGTCAGACCATGACGCAGCGATCAGGGTGGAGGGGCAAGCAGCCGCCCTGCGGTTGTCGGGTCGTGCACATCGGGTGGCCTGGGCGCGCCATTGCCCCACCGCGCTTGTTTCGCTTGCGGGTCACGGGCTGGTGCTGGTCGATTTGAAGCAGGCCAATGGGGTCAAGCTCACACCGGCGGCCAACCATGCCAGGCTGGCTGCCGACACCATCGACTTCGACCGTGCGGCAGTGCTGTCGCATGCGCCGGGCGGTTTTGCGGGTCTGCATCAGCCGGTGCTCACGCTGGGTGCCATGGCTCGCAGCGCCATGATGGTTGGCGCGCTCGAGTGGCTGCTCGCGCAATCGGTTCAGTACGCCAATGATCGGGTGCAATTCGGCAAGCCGATTGGCAAAAATCAGGCAATCCAGCAGCAGCTCTCGCTCATGGCAGGCGATGTGGCGGCAGCCCGGGTGGCCGCTACTGTGGCGGCCAACGATGCACCGTCACCTGCGGCGCCGGATGTCCTGCGTGCTACCTTCAGCACGGCGGTAGCCAAAAGCCGAGTCGGTGAAGCGGCGACGCGCGGGGCCGCCATTGCGCACCAGGTGCATGGTGCGATTGGTTTTACTCACGAACACATGCTGCATTTCGCCACACGGCGGCTGTGGACCTGGCGCGAGGAATTTGGCGCCGACGCCTGGTGGGCCGGGCGACTCGGGCGTGCCGCGATCAGCGCACGCTCCGACGCGTTTTGGCCTGCTCTGACAGACAGACATTTCAAAGGTGAACTCTCATGATCGACATTCCCAACAATCCCCCCGTTGCCATGGCCCTGGATGGCCACGTCGGCATCGTCGAGGTCCAAAAGCCGCCGCACAATTTTTTTGATCAGGTGATGCTCTCGAGCATTGCCGATGCCTTCGAAACCTTCGAAACCAATCCGCAGTGCCGCACGATTGTGCTGTGTGCTCAGGGCACTTCGTTTTGCGCAGGCGCCGATTTCTCCAAGCGCGACAACGCGGCGAGCGGCAATACGCACCGCAGCCCGCGTGCAGTCAATCCAATCTACGGTGAGGCCGTGCGTCTGTTCGCCGCGACCAAGCCGGTGATCTGCGCCGTCCAGGGCCCAGCGATCGGCGGCGGCCTGGGACTGGCCATGGTGGGCGATTTTCGGGTGGCCTGCCCGGAAGCGCGCTTCGCCGCGAACTTCAATCGCCTGGGTTTTCACCCCGGCTTCGGACTGTCCGTGACGCTGCCGCGTGTGATCGGCATGCAAAAGGCCCAGATGATGTTTTTCACCGGTCGGCGCATCGGCGGTGAGGAAGCCTTGGCCATGGGCCTGGCCGATGTTCTGGTGCCGCGCGAGCAGGTCAGGGAAGAGGCGCTGAAGCTCGCCCGCGAGATCGCCATTTCTGCGCCGCTGGCGGTGCAGTCCACCCGCGCAACGATCCGGGCTGGCCTGGTCGAAGCCGTGCGCAGTGCCGTGGCCCATGAAAGCATCGAGCAGACGAAGCACTATCAGACCGAAGACTTCAAGGAAGGTATCGCTGCATCGGCTGCCCGCAGAGACCCCGCATTCAAGGGCGTCTAAGGGCCCGACTCCCACCCCGCCGCGCGCGATGCGCGTGGCGGGTCAGGCGCTGGCAGTGGCGTCCCGCCTGCGCAACATCCGCCACAGGCCGATCAGCCCACCGGGGAAGAAGGCGAGGGTGGCAATCAGCACGCTGCCCAGGACGATCTTGTCCGCATAGCCACCCAGGGACAGAAACTTCTCCTGCGCCAGTACCAGTGCGGTGGCCATCAAAGGTCCGAGCAGTACCCGTCGGCCCACCAGCACGACGGCCGTGAGCATCAGGATCAGGAAGTACGAATCCAGAATATCGGCGCTGACATAGGCGCGCTGGTAGGCATAGAGCCAGCCAGCAGCTGCGGTAATCGGCGCCGAGAACAGAAAGACCCGCATACGGACCTGTTGCGGGTCGATCCCTGACATGATCGCCAATCGGGGGTTCAGATGCGACATCACAGCCGCTGACCCCAGACGGGAATGCCGGAACCGGTCCACCAGATACAAGGTGACCAGCAGCAGGGCGAGAGCGATCGGCCAGAGGTCGCGATCATTGCGTGCGATGAACGCTAACCCAGGCAGGGACAAGTCAAGCGGCGGGATGCCGCGCAGACCGTCCGAGCCGCCCAGAAACGTCCAGTTCTGGGCAACGGTGGCGGCAACGACGGCAATGGCATACGTGACAAGTGAAAACACGAATTCGCGCAGCCGCAGAGTGATGAGACCCAGGACGCCCGCAAAAACTGCCGCCATGGCGATCGAGGCTGCCAGAGTAGTCCAGCCACCGGCGCCAAGGCGCGTGGACAGCAACGCCGTGGTGTAACTGCCAACCGCAAAAAAGACCGTGTGGGCCAGACTGACTTCACCCAGGTCGGAGACGATCAGATCGAGGCCGTAGGCCATGACCGCAAAGATGGCGATCAGGACGCACGCGCTGTAGACCGCACCCGATCCTCCCGTGAGGGAAGGAAAGACGTACAGACCAACCGCCAGCAACGCGAGAGACAGAAATCGGTTCATGAGCACTTCGCCTTAACGCGCCCCGGCTGCCAGACCACCCGGACGCAGCACGAGGACTGCGATCAGGATCAGGAAAGCGGCTGCGGTGGTGTATGCAGGTGAGACCAGGGCGCCAAAAAGGGCAGTAAACAGCCCCAGTGCGAGGCCTGCCAGATAGCTGCCGAAGACGCTGCCGATGCCTCCCAGCACCACCACGACGAAGGTCATGATGACCTCATCGAAGCCCATGGACGTGAGAATGGGGGTTCGCGGACCGACCAGTGCGCCGGCCAGCGCCACCGCAGCGCCTTCAAACGCGAAGACACCGAGATAGACATTGCGGATGTTGACGCCTGCAAGCTCGGCCAGCTTGGGGTCCTCCGCAACCATGCGAACCAGCCGGCCGACTCGGGTGCGATCGAGCAGCCACTTGAGGAGCAGAAACTCGACGATGGCGGCCACCACGATCAGGACGTCCTGCCAGGTCAGCCAAAGGTCGCCAGCGGCGATCTCGCGGGTCGACAAGGGCGTATCCAGAATCTGCCCGGTCGAGCCGAAGATCAGGGCGGCAGCGCCGTGCAAAACATAGCCGACGCCCAGCGTCATGATCATGATCGAGACCAGATTCTGTTCGATCGTGGCCTGCAGCATGATCCGCTGGACCACCATGCCAATCATGATCCCTACGCCCATCGCGAGCGGGATGGCAATCACGTAGGGCAGTCCCAGCCCGGAGATACCGAACCAGGTCATGAACGCGCCGACCATGTACATCTGGCCGTGTCCGAAATTGACCAGCCGAGCCGTGCCGAGCAACACGGTCCAGCCAATGGCCACCAATGCATAGGCGTGGCCCAGCACGAGTCCGTTGAGCAACTGCTGGGTCAGGTTCATCCGTGGCTCGCTCCGAGATAGGCTTGTGCAATACGCGGATCGTCGCGCATCGCCTCAGCAGGGCCCTCTGCAATGACCTTGCCGCGCTCGAGCAGCACGAGGCGATCGACCACATCGATGGCAGCGCGCACATTTTGTTCGACCAGCAGAATGCTCAGCCCACTGGCGGCCAGCGTACGCATGGTCTGCAGGACGGCAGACACCAGGCGCGGTGCCAAGCCGATGGAAGGTTCATCGAGCATCAGCGCGCGCGGCCCAAGCATGAGTGCCCGACCGATCCCCAGCATCTGGCGCTCTCCGCCCGACAACTGCGATCCGAGATGGCCGCGTCGCTCGCGCAGCCGTGGAAACAGTTCGAAGACTGCTTCGCGGTCATAGACCTTGCGACCCGATTCATTGGGGATGTCGCTGAGCATGCTGAGATTGTTGTCCACGGTCATCTGGCCAAAAACCAGCTTGCCTTCCGGTACCAGCAGCAGACCGGCTCGTGCCCGATCATGCGCAGCCAGACGACCGATTTCGGTGCCGTCCAGCGAGACGCTGCCGCTGACCCGAGGCGCGCCCCGCGACCAGCCCGCCATGGCATTGACGAGGGTGGATTTGCCGGCGCCATTGGCCCCCACAACACCGACGACCTCGCCCTCATGCACGGTGATCTGATCGACCGTGAGGGCCGTGTTGCCGCCATAGGCCACTGTGAGTTGCCGTGCCTGCAGCACGGGTTTGCCGCTGGCGTGAGCGGTGGCGGGCAGGTTCATGCTGCACGCCCCAGGTAGGCCTCGAGTACGGCAGGGTCACGTTGCACCTGCGCTGGCGTGCCGATGGCAATGCAGCGACCCTGGTCGAGCACGACGATGCGATCAGCGACCGCCATGATGAGATCCATGTGATGTTCGATGACGACGAGGGCCAGACCGTCGCGCTTGAGCGCATGCAGCAGACGGGTCAAGCGGTCCATGTCTTCGCCGCCCAGGCCTGCACCGGGCTCGTCCAGCAGCAGCACCTGCGCACCCGCGCCATGAGCCAGCGCCACGGACAGCATGCGCTGCGTGCCATACGGAATCGCGGTGGGCAGTCTGTCGTGATACTCGGGCCCGACGCCAAAACGCTCCAGAACCGAGCGCGCATGAGCCATGGACTGCGTGCGTCGGCGCGCAGCCTTCCAGGGCGTGAAGGTGCTCGATAGCAGCGGGCTGCCTGCCGTGTCGTGCATGACCGCGAGCATGTTGTCCAGAACGCTCAGTTCATGGAAAAACGCGTTTTGCTGGAACGCGCGCTTGAGGCCGCGCTCGGGCAGGCGATGTGCGGGTACGTCGGTGACGTCTTCGCCGCGCAGGTGCACACGCCCCGCTCGGGTGACCATCGCGGTGACCGCGTCGTAGCAGGAGCTCTTGCCTGCACCGTTCGGGCCGATGATGC
>DGIT01000128.1:62392-65699 GCA_002386465.1 Burkholderiales bacterium UBA4615
TCCCGCCGCAACCGACCAGCTCACCTGATCGAGTGCGACGAGTTCGCCGTAACGAACGCCTAACCCTTCGACCTGAAGGACGGTCATGCGCACCCCGGGATCGGGATCATTTGGCTTCAACGACCATCTTCTGGTCTTTGATGTTGAAGACGTAATGGCGCGAGGCCAGCTGGCCGTTCGGTGAGAATTTCATATCGCCAAGGATGGTGTTGCGGAAAGTGCCCCCGCGGATCCGGTTGGCGATTTTTTCGCGGTCCAGGGTCTTGAGCTCATTGGCTGCCATGGCCCAGACCTGGAGCGATGCAGCGCCCAGTGCCATGAACTTGTCGGGCATCAGGCGATGCTGCTGCTGCGAGCGTGCGACATAGGACCGGTTCACTGGGTTGCTCATGAACGGTTCGACATCAGGAAAGTAGATGTCGGCACCGACCACGCCATTGGAGGATTCACCCGCTACGCCGATCACGCTGGGGGCGATGGTGCCCACCGCAGCGATCAGCTGTCCCGGTACGCGCGCCTGGCGTGCTTGACGGATGAGGGCAGGCATGCCCAGACCTTCACTTGCGTTGATGGCCACCACCGCATCCGGGTTGGCTGATCGGACGTTGGTCAGCGCCACCCGGAAATCAGCCTGCGTGAAAGGAAACTTCTCTTCGGCCACTTTCTCGTAGGCGTAATTGAGTTTCTTCAGCTCCGCTTCGATCGAGGCCTGTGCGCCGTTGCCATAAGCGTCGTTTTGCGTAAGGAACGCGACGCGCTTGGCCTTGAGCCGGTTGGCGATATAGTCGGCGATGACGGCACCGTCCTGGGTGTTGGAACTGTTCAGTCGCACCGCCAGCGGATTGCCTTCGCCCGACAGGATCGGATCAGCCTTGGAAATGGCCGTGATGTCGAGGATGCCTGCGCGACTGATCACCGGCTGCATGGCCAGAGTGACCGGACTGTTCCAGCCTTCAATGATCACGGATACGCCGGCCGAGATGAGTTCGTTGGCGCGTGACACGCCCACCGCAGGCGTGGATTCGTCGTCTCGGGCCTCGATGACGATCTGTCGACCCAGCACGCCTCCCTGCTCGTTGATGATGGAGGCCATCGTCTGGATCGACTTGACCAGGTGTTGGCCTTGCGGGCCCGCGCCACCGCTCAAGGGGAAAATCACTCCGACTTTGACGGGCTGCGCTGCGACCGGCGCAGCCAGGACCATGATGGCTGCAAGCGCAGACAAGGATGCGCGTAGGAATCCCATGATGTGAAGCTCCTCCTGGTGGATCGTTGTTGATCGGCAGGCGCCGATGGCTTTGTGACGACTCCCGTTCCATTCGAACGGTCGCGCTTTCTCGGAGTTAAGTGTAACGTGACCCATCAGGGGCAGTCGTTCCGCTTCCCGAGGACACCGTCATGAGTATCCCGCACGCATCGCCAATGCTGGTCAATACCGAATGGCTTCAGGCCCATCTGGGTGATCCCGATGTACGCATCCTGGACTGCACGACGTACATGACGCCGCAGCCGGTCGGGCCTTCGCGCATCGACAGCGGGCGCGCTGACTGGGCCAAGGGCCACATTCCCGGCGCTCAACATGTCGACATGGTGGAGGACCTTTCGGATCCTCATGGCCGCTTTCCCTACACCCTGCCTTCCGATATGCGAATGGCCTCGCTGATGTCTCGCCTGGGGATCGACAACGGGCACCGCGTGGTGCTGTATGGGTCGCGACATCCGATGGTTGTTACCCGCGCCTGGTGGGTCCTCAGTACGCTGGGTCATGCCGGCGTGTCCATCCTGGATGGCGGTCTGGAGGCCTGGGTCAGGGAGGGGCGTGCGGTATCGACCGAGGCGCCGCATTTCGGGGCCTCGGCGTTTCGGCCCCATCGTCATGCCTCACGCGTGGCCGATGCGCAGGATGTGGAAAAGGCAATGCAATCGGGCCAGGCATGCCTGGTCAACGCCCTGTCTGCGGAACAGTTCGAGGGCACCGGTGGTGCCCATTACGGTCGGCCCGGTCGCATTCCGGGCAGTGTCAACCTGCCCGCGCGCGAATGCATCGATCAGGCGAGCGGCTTGTGGCACTCGAAAGAGACCATCCAGTCTCTGGCCAAGGCAGCCGGCGTTGCGCCACCTGATCATCCGGTGATCGTGTATTGCGGAGGCGGGATCGCGGCCACGGCGACAGGATTTGCTCTGCAGTATGCGGGTTGGACTCAGGTTTCGGTCTACGACAATTCGTTGCTCGAATGGTCGGCAGATCCTGCTCGCCCCATGGTGCAGGGCCGCGCCTGAGCACACCGCCGCGTCAGCGGGTCGGTTGCATCGTGTCCGGATGACGGTTGCTGCGGGCGGATAAGCGTTCGCGCAAAACGTCGATGCGAAATGGCTTGCTCAGGAAATCGTTCATTCCGGCGCGCATACAGCGTTCGCGGTCGGTCTCGAAGGCATTGGCGGTCAAGGCAATGATCCAGGGCTGCTCAGGGAGGTCCATCTGGCGAATGGCGACCGTGGCCTCCAGGCCGTCCAGCACCGGCATCTGCATGTCCATGAGCACCACGTCATAGTGACTGGTGCGTACCCGTTGAACGCCTTCCTCACCGTTTTCGGCCAGGTCGGCGTGGATACCGAGTTTCTCGAGCAGGCTCACTGCAATTTTCTGATTTACCAGATTGTCTTCCACCACCAGCACCCTGAGCGCCTGCAGGCCCTGGTCCAACTGATCGGGTGTGCCGCGGCGAGCGGGCGATACAGCGACCCCGGAGGCCAGTTGCAGATCGAACTGAAAGCGCGCGCCTTCGGAGGCTGCACTCAAGACCGAAATGGTTCCGCCCATGGCCTCGCACAGGCGCGCACAGATGGCCAGACCCAAACCCGTCCCGCCATAGCGGCGTGTCGTGGAGACATCGACCTGTGAGAAGGCTTTGAACAGACGCTCCTGGCGCTCTTCCGGGATCCCGATCCCCGTATCGCTCACAGAGCACGACAGCTGGTACAGACCTGACGGCAGCATCTGCCCGTTCGCCTCGACGCGAATGCTGCCGCGTGCGGTGAATTTGATCGCGTTGGAGATGAGGTTTGAAAGGATCTGTCTGACCCGAGTGGGGTCGCCCTGCAGCAGCGCTGGCGTTTGAGGCGCGATTGCCAGTTCCAGCCGCAGGCCTTTGCTTTCGATTGATGGGCGATACAAGGCCACGGTTTCGGTGATTTCGACACGCGGGTCGAAGGGGCGTGACTCCAGCTCCAGCTTGCCTGCTTCGATCTTCGAAAAATCGAGAATTTCGTCGATGACCACCAGCAGGGCATCGCCGCTGCTGCGGAT
>DGIT01000128.1:65798-67090 GCA_002386465.1 Burkholderiales bacterium UBA4615
TCATGGCTCATCATGGCCAGAAATTCGCTCTTGGCCCGGTTGGCCTGGTCGGCGGAGTCCTTGGCGGTCTGCAGGCTGCGCAGGATCTGTTCGCGGTCTGCGATCAGCTGTTCAATGAGCTTGGAGATTGCCTGCAGGTCGTAGAGGTCTGCAAATCCCGGGAGCATGCCAGGCGAATCGGCCGACGCCAGCGGCAACAGATGGGGTGTGTCTGTGTCGGGCATCAAGTGCGCGTCTTGCATTTTGGCGGCGGTCTGTCGCAGCACGGCGAAGGCTTCAGAGCGTGCCCGATTGGATTGCTGCAGACGCTCGGAGAGCTGATTGAAGCTATCCACTAGGACTCGTACTTCTCCGGTGGTTGCGGTGGACACGCGCGTTGACAAGTCACCCTGAGCCAGCCGAGACGCAGCCAGTGTGAGATCCACAATAGGGCGAGAAAATTTACGGGCCACAACGTAAGCCACTGCACCGACCGCCAGCAGTGACACCAGCATCACGAGCAAAAAGAGATAGAGGGTCGGTTGGAAATCCTTGAACAGCAGCCTATCAGGCACAAGGTACGCGAGGCGGGCCACCGATTCACCCGGTATGACTGACAGGTCGCGGTAAGCCACGAGCATGTTCTGAGCGCGCGTAAACACGGCGTCTGATGCAAAGCCCGTGTCGTCAAGGCCCATGGACTGAAGCGATGTGTCGGTGGCGAGCATCGGCTTGCCATCCGGCTTGAACAGTTGCACCGGATTGGCATCGAAGAGTTTCACGCTACGGACGCGATCGACGAATCCGTCCAGGTTCACCCGAATGATCACCGCACCGCTGAATGCGCCATTGTCGAAATCAAGCGCCGGCAACCCAGCCAGTACGGATGTACGCCCAAGCTCATCTGTAAAGGGGCCTTCAACGATCACCTCCCTGGGCGGCATGAACCATTCCATGTTGCCTGACGACAATAAGGTGGGCGTGGTCTTGATGCGGGAAAAAATGACCTTGAAACGTGCCCCTGTGGCGGTTTCGTTTGCCTGATCGACACCGATCAGGCCGCTGTCGACCGCACCAATGCGCTTGCGATCCTCCACCCGCGCGACCATGTGGCCGTCCGAATCTACGTAATAGACACCAGAATAATTTTCGAAGTCGGTTTGCAGTCGCAGGAAATAGGTTTCCAGGCCGCGTGCATTGACGATGCGCTCGGCAATCGATGCAGACAAATACTGCGCCAGGGCTTCGGAGGAGGTCGTCTGTCGGAGCGAGCGTCTGAGCCCAACGCCAAATTCCTGCTCAAAGGCTTGCGT
>DGIT01000106.1 GCA_002386465.1 Burkholderiales bacterium UBA4615
CGGGTCATTGTCTGAAAAGAGAAAAGAGAGGTACAACGTGTTTGATATCGCAAAGAAAACGCTCCAGTGGGGGCAACACACCCTGACCATCGAAACCGGCGAAATCGCTCGCCAGGCCAGTGGCGCTGTCACGGTCACGATGGACGACACCGTCATTCTGGCCACGGTCGTTGCATCCAAGTCAGTCAAACCCGGGCAGGACTTCTTCCCGCTCACCGTCGATTACGTCGAAAAGTTCTATGCCGCAGGCCGCATTCCTGGTGGCTTCTTCAAGCGCGAAGGGCGTCCGACTGAAAAGGAAATCCTCACCTGTCGCCTGATCGATCGTCCGATCCGCCCGCTGTTCCCCGATGGGTTCTACAACGAGGTGCAGGTGATCGTTCACGTGCTCTCAAGCAACCCTGAAGTCGATGCCGACATCCCGGCCATGATCGGGACCTCTGCCGCGCTCGCCATCTCCGGCCTGCCGTTCAATGGTCCGATTGGTGCTGCGCGCGTGGGCTATATCGACGGCCAGTATGTGCTCAACCCTAATGTGTCGCAGCTGCCTTCGAGCAAGCTCGACCTGGTGGTGGCGGGCACCGATTCAGCCGTGATGATGGTCGAGTCCGAGGCCAATCAGCTGCCTGAAGACGTCATGCTGGGCGCGGTGGTGTTCGGCCATGACCAGATGCAGGCTGTCATCAAGGCGATCGATGAACTCGTCGAAATCGCGGGTAAGCCGGAATGGTCGTGGGAGCCGCCTGCTCGCAACGAGGCCCTGATTGCCCGTATTTCGGAGATTGCCGAGACCGACATGCGCGACGCCTACCGCACCCGCAACAAGCAGGAGCGTACTCAGCGCGTGCGTACCATCGAGAAGTCAGCGATGGAAAAAGTGGCGGCTGAAGCGGCCGCGGCCGGTCAGTCTGCACCCGATTCGAATGAAGTCGGCAACATTCTGTTCGAACTGCAATCACGCATTGTGCGCAGCCAGATTCTCTCGGGTGAACCGCGGATCGACGGCCGTGATACCCGCACCGTGCGTCCTATTTCCATCCGCACCGGCGTGCTGCCCCGTGCCCATGGTTCGGCGCTCTTCACACGCGGTGAAACGCAGGCGCTGGTCGTCACCACGCTGGGCACTGCACGCGACGAACAGATCATCGACGCCATCAACGGTGAGTACCGCGAGCGCTTCATGCTCCAGTACAACATGCCGCCTTTTGCCACGGGCGAGACCGGCCGCTTCGGTGCTCCCAAGCGTCGCGAAGTCGGCCATGGCCGTCTGGCCAAGCGCGCGCTCGCGGCCCTGGTGCCTTCTGTCGAGCAGTTTGCATATTCGCTGCGCGTGGTCTCCGAGATCACCGAATCGAACGGTTCGTCGTCGATGGCCTCGGTCTGCGGCGGCTGCCTGGCCATGATGGACGCCGGTGTGCCCATCGAAAAGCACGTGGCAGGAATTGCCATGGGCCTGATCAAGGAAGGCAATCGCTTTGCCGTGTTGTCGGACATCCTGGGCGACGAAGATCACCTGGGCGATATGGACTTCAAGGTGGCCGGCACCGAAGGCGGCATCACCGCCCTGCAGATGGACATCAAGATCCAGGGCATCACCAAGGAGATCATGCAGGTGGCGCTGGCACAGGCCCGCGAAGGCCGCATGCACATCCTCGACAAGATGCGCAATGCAGTGGGCGGCGCCCGTACTGAGCTTTCAGACTTTGCGCCGCGCATGTACACCATGAAGATCAACCCGGAGCGTATCCGCGATGTCATCGGCAAGGGCGGCGCCACCATCCGCTCGATCACCGAAGAGACCGGCACCACCATCGACATCAAGGAAGACGGCAACATCACCATTGCCGCCACCGATGCAGAAGCGGCCAAGCGCGCGCAAAAGCGCATTGCTGATCTGACCGCTGAGGTTGAAATCGGCAAAGTGTATGAAGGCACGGTCCTCAAGCTGCTTGAGTTCGGCGCCATCGTGCAGATCCTGCCAGGTCGCGATGGTCTGCTGCACATCTCGCAAATCGCCAATGAGCGGGTCGAGAAAGTCGCCGACTATGTGCAGGAAGGCCAGGTCATTCGCGTCAAGGTCATTGAGGCGGACGACAAGGGCCGCTTGCGGTTGTCCATGAAAGCCGCCGCTGCCGAGGCTGCGGCAAGCGCAGGCTGATCGATACGCCACGCTGAAACCCGCCGCGAGGCGGGTTTTTTTTGCTCCTGGAGACTCACATGACGCATTCCGCTGGCCGTGGCACCGTGTTGCTCGACATCGATCAGCGCGGTGTCGCCTACGTCACGCTCAACCGGCCCGAGGTCAACAACGCCTATAACGGCGATATGTTGTCGGGCCTGCATGAGGTGCTTGATCTGCTGGCCACTGAGCGGGGGCTGCGTGTAGTCGTGCTCAAGGGCAAGGGGAAGCATTTTCAGGCGGGTGCCGATCTGAGTTGGATCCGCAGCATCGGTACTGAAGATCCACAAGCGAACCTGGAGGCCTCACGCATCACCGCCGATGCGGTGCGCAGACTGGATCTGGCGCCCATGCCTACCGTAGCGCTGATTCAGGGCGGCTGCTTCGGTGGTGGCGTTGGTGTGGCCTCGGCCTGCGACATCGTTCTCGCCGCCGAGGATGCGGTCTTTGCAATCACCGAGACCCGCTGGGGCCTCATGCCCGGCATCATCATTCCGCAGTTGTGCAGAGCCATGGGGGTGCGCCAGGTCAGACGTTATGCGCAGTCTGGTGAGCGCTTTAGTGCTGCACAGGCGGTTGCGTTGGGTCTGGCGCATGAGTCCTGCGCGTCGGCTGAATTGGTGCAAGTCGGCGAGCGCATCATCGATGCGTTGTTGATGAATGCACCAGCCGCAACCGCAGCCACGAAAGCCCGTACGCTTGAATTCGCGCAGGCCGCAATGAGCGATGCCTACTTCAATGAACTCGTGCAGGAACATGCGCATTTCCGTCAGCAAAGCGAGGCTCAGGAGGGCACGGCAGCCTTTCTGAACAAGCGCAAACCCTACTGGTATCCCGCCGCCTGACCCAAAGATGAAGCAGTCGTCGCCGCGCGATATGCGACAGTGCGGCGAACGCCCTCCACAACCCTTGAATCAACAGGAACACACATGGCCTATAACCGTGCCCAGGCATTGAGAATCTGTACCGCTACTGAGATGGACGTCTTCTTGTCGTCGCTGAGCGATTCGGTTGGAACGCTCACCCCGGCGCAGCTGCGTTCGCGGATTGCCCGAGCACGTACCTTGCGCGATAAAAATGCCGACCTGTTCCGTCGTCAGGCAGCTGCCACGCGCGTGGCCACCGGCACCAAACGCGGAGCCTCTGGTGAAGCCAATCGGCGTACCGAGCAGAAGGCTCAGATCTTTGCAGAAGTCCTGGCGCGTCTGGAGGCTCGACAAAGCGCCATGGATCCAACGCCGGCAAAGAAAGCTGTGGTCCGTGCCGCGGCCAAGCCTGCCAAGGTCAGGCGTGCGCCTGCAGCGCCAGCACAGCCGAAAAAATCGGCAGCCAAACGCATGGCTGCGAAGGCGGCGAAACCCGCGGCTAAGCCGGCGGCCACGCCTGCGGCCACCAAGTCTGCTCCGGCGAAAAAGGCGAAACCCGCAAAGAGCAAACCCGCAAAGGCTAAGCCTGCTGCAAAGGCTAAGCCCTTAGTCGCTGCAGCGCCCAAGAAAGCTGCGCGTCCGGCTGCCAAGAAGTCTTTGAAAGCTCCGGCGGTCAAGGCTGGCAACCCTGTGTCGCAGGTGGTCAAACTGCGCGGCAAAGTCATCGGTGCACATGCGAGGGCGTCCGGTGCTCGCGTACAGGCGCGTCGCGATAAGCGCTGAGCACGCAAGCACGCGCTGAATGACTGCTGCACGTACGCAACGCTGAGAGACCAGGCGCCGCCTAACGGCTGAACGCCTGAATCCCGTCAGAACGGCGCCTCAGATCGTCGCCTCAGATCGGCGCCCAACGGCCTTCGTTGAAGCTGGCTTTGCCGTCGGTCACCAGCTTTTCCAGATGCGCCAGCAAAGAGCGCTTGGCAATCGGAAAGAGCCCTGCATTCACATCGTCGTAGGCCACAGGCACGATGTCGTCCAGAGTCCCACCGCCAGTCCTGGTCAGCGCTGCGGCCACTTTCGCCTCACGCCCCAAGCGGTGGGCCATCAGCTTTTCGATCGCCTGCCTGGCTGAGCCCAGGACATGCCCATGCGCAGGCAGAATGAAATCGACCGGCTCCTGCGCAAGGACTTTGAGCGAGGCGATGTAATCAAACATGTTGCCATCGGGTGGGTCGACCACAGTCGTCGAGCCATTGAGCACATGATCTCCAGAGAACAGCAGGCGATCTTCCTCGAGCACCAGGCACACATGATTCGCCGCGTGACCGGGTGTATAGACCGCGCGCAAGGTTGAGTCGCCCACCTTGATGCGCTCACCGTGAGCCAGTTCCCGATCGGGTGTGAAGCTTGAGTTCGCACGGGCAGTTGGAAGAGACTTGAGGCCGAGGATCGGCACATCCTTGCGCACAGCATTGCGAAGCAAGGGGGCCCCCGGGGAATGGTCTGGATGCGAATGCGTGCAGATGATGGCTTGCAGGTCAGAGCCCACTGCCAGCGCGATACGCTCGATGTGATCGGCCAGATCGGGGCCCGGATCGATCACTACAAATGCACCCGGTTCGCCGACGATGTAGGTGTTGGTGCCCGGTCCAGTCATCATCCCTGCATTGGGAGCGGTCAGGCGTTGGACATTTTTCCGAAGCTGGACCGGCGCGTCGTGGCGCCAGTCCAGGGCGTGCACGAGTTTACCGTCCGGTGCCACCAGCTCCAGTTCACCGAACTGCGATTCCTCGGCCACAAAACGCGCTTCCTGTCCCTTCACCAGGCCGCCACGCGGAAAGGCGAAATACACCTTGTCGACCGATGAGGCCGCATCCAGGACTTGCTCGGTGCGGCTGAATTTTTGCAGCTGACGCAAGGTGCGAATGGTCGGGAAGATCATCTTGAACTGGCCTGCGTCATGGCGCGCCAGTGCTGCGGCAGGGTTGACCCAAACGGGTTCGAACTGCTCGGCGCCGTCTGCGATGGGTTCCTGACCGGAAGGCATGGGGGCCACGAAAAACCGCACCTGAAAGCGCTTGGGCAAATCAGGGTCTGTGGTCCATTGAGAGAGCCACCCGGTGCGGTCGATGGCAAGTTCGAGCCCCGCGCCGGCAAGCTGCCCGTAGAAGTCTGCGTTTGTGGATCGATCGAGCTGAGTGGCGTGGTGAGGCGCACACAACTGCTCGCTGCCCTTGTCCCAAGCCAACAGGATGCCCAGCTCCTCGAAGGCCTCGCGCAGCGCTGCGTGTGCAAAATGGCGATGCTGCTCATCCTGATTGTCGCGGGCGCGCGATACCGCATGCGCTGCTGCTGAATTGTCGGCGGCATCAAGTGCTCCGCCGGGGAAGACGAAGACACCTGGGGCAAAGCTCGCAGTCTGCGAACGCTGGGTCATCAGGACTTGCAGACCGTCTGTATCGTCTCGCAACAGCAGGATCGTTGCAGCAGGGCGCGGGGTAACGGGGTCGCGCCAGCCGTGGACCAGTTTGTCCAAGCGAAGACCGTTCATCCCTGGCTCCCGGTGGTCGTGACGCTGAAGCGAGCGCCAAAGCGTTGGGTGAAATCAGCGCAACGGGCTATGAATTGATCTGTGCCGATCGCATTGATCCAGGCCTTGGCCTGTTCAGGCGTAAAGGGGATCCTGCTACCCAGAACAGCTTCCGGTTGAGCATTGAGTGCTGACTGCGAACCCAGCGCGCTGAGCGCAGCCGCGTAGGCCAGACGATCGCCGACATCGCGGGCCTCGAGCGCCTTGCCGCGTCGCTCAAAGGTCTTGAGACCAGACCACAGCTGCGGGGTCTCGAAATCGTAGTCATAGAAACCTCGAGCAGCGACCTTCCCCATGCGTTTGAATCCGTGCGCCATTTTCTCCATCACATAGATGGCCGACTCGGTCATCGGAGCGGAGAGCGCCTGAGGCGCGCTGTGTGCGTGGCCTTGCCCATGGTGATGCTCGTGATGACCGTGATGCTCGTGATGCTCGTGATCATCGGATGTATGCGCATGCGTTGCATGCCCATGATCATGTGTGCAGCCAGGCTCACAGCTATGCGCATGACCATGGTGACCGGCATGGTCGTGATGGTGGGCATGCTCGGAATGCGGTGCGTGGCCATGGTCATGTTCATGAGCATGTTCATGTCCGTGCTGGGTGTGTGCCTGAGCATCCAGCGCGGCATGCAGGGCAAGGTCAACAACCTCCAAGGACAGTGCATCCAATGCCGCCAGTACGCCGCTTGGCATCCCAAGCGCTATCGATGCGTCTTCAATCGATTGAGCTGGCACGCCGTCGCCCAGGAGCGCCAGCGCTTCGTTCATGACAGCGGCAACAACGCTGTGTTGATAGATGCTTGGTGCGTGGGCATGGGCGTGCCCATGGTGCGCGTGGTCGTGGTGCGAATGATCATGGTGTGCATGATCGTGGTCATGACGATGACCATGCTTGTGATCATGGTCGTGGTCGTGATGTGCGTGGGGATCGGCTGATGGCTGTGAGTGCTTGTGGGGGTCTGCGGACATGGTGGCCTCATCGCCGCAAAACCGCGGCGTCACGGGCCAATCATAGCGCCAGCCCGGGCGGGGCTGATTCCAACACTGCGATTCAGCGCGAGACGCTGCGCAATGCGCGGGCACTCGCCGAAGTGATCGGCTTGCGCGAGCCATCTTCGAGAAGCCTGAGGACCTGGGGGTCCTGAATGAGGGCGCCACCAGACAGCGCGCTCGTAACCCGCTCCGGGGCAATCGGGCGAACCAACCCGAAGCCCTGGGCAAAGTCGACATCTAGATCGATCAGAGAAGCGATCGTGTCCGGTGTTTCTGCCCACTCTGCGATGCTGCGCATGCCGAGTTCGTGCGTGAGTTCAACAATCGTGCGCGTAATGGAGAAGTTCGCCGGATTGCGATTGATGTCCTTCACGAAACTTCCATCGATCTTGATGAAATCAGCGGGAATCTCTTTCAGATAGTTGAAGGAGGTGTAGCCCGCACCGAAATCGTCCAAGGCCAGCTTGCTCCCATGCAATCGCACACGATCAGCAAATCGTCGAGTTGAACTCATGTCGTGCAGTGCGACGCTTTCGGTGATTTCGAAGCACAGTTTGGCGACCGAAAGCGGATGTTCCGCCATCAGGGCAAATGCGTCGTCCACGAATCTCTTGTCGTTCAGCGACGCGCCGCTGAGGTTGATCGTCGCGAAGGCCAGACGGTCACGATGCTCTGGGTGAATATCCAACCACTCCAGCGTACTTCTCAGCACCCAACGGTCTATCTGTGACATCAGGCCGTGCCGTTCAGCCGCGCCAATAAAGCGCGACGGAGGCAGAACTGAGCCATCTTCTGCGCGCATGCGAATCAGGACTTCGTAGCTGAGCGAACTTTGCGGGGACTGAAGGGCTACGATCGGTTGGAACTCAAGGAAATAGCGATCTGTCGGAATCCGCTGCTGCAAGTCAGCGACAACTCTCAGTTCCTCCAGATGACTGCGTAGCGTGACATCGTGCTCGTTCAAGCGCACAACGCAATTACGTCCACGGGCTTTAGCCTCGCTACAGGCACGCGCAGCAGCGGCAGTCACATCGGCGTATCCCATCGACTGATCCAACGCGACCACGCCGATGCTCACGGTGACGTTCAGCGCCTTGCCATCGATATCAAAACGCTCTGCGGTGATCGCCTCACGAACGCGCTCCATAGCCGAAGCAGCCGCGGATTCCGAGCAGTCGTGCAACACGACGACGAACGAGTCTGCAACCCTTGCGACGCTGTCCCGCGAGCGCGAGACGTTCGAGATCCGACGGGCGACCTGCTGCAGAAGCAGATCGCCTGTTCCAAAGCCATGAAGGTCGTTAAAGAGCTTGAAGCGATCTATATCGATATGCGCGATCGCACAGGCCACTCGCGACGAAACCTCTTCTGTGGCTTTGCGGACAGCGTTCTCCAGGCCCCTGCGATTCAGCAACCCAGTCAGATGGTCGTGATCGACCAAGTCCCGTAGCTGCCTCTCTGCAACTTTCTTTGCGGTGATGTCCTGGATGGACCCTTCGAGGGTGTCGCCGGCGCGCGGATTGATTCTAATAAAGTACCAATTTCCAGAGTCGGTCTCAATCTCGATGTTTGGGTTCGTACTCCGGCTCGCTTCATCAAGCCGAAAATGAGCGCCGGCCCCGAGAAGTTGATCTGCATGCGGAGAATCTGCAGGTGTACCAACGGGTAGCTTGAACATCTCTCTAAAGCTTGGGTTGATTAACCGAAAATGTCCGTCGCTGGAAATGCTAAACAGGCCGATTGGACTGAGATTGAAATTTCTTTCGAAATTCTTTAGGTACTCTACGCTCATCGCTTGGGCGGTGATCCGCTTATCTTTCTCAGTGCTTAGTTTATTTATTAGCGCAAGCCCGAGAATGACGGCCGAAAGAACTGCCCCAAGCTGAGAATTTAGCCAAATGGGCGTTGTCAAAAATCCGGATTTGGTGAAAAGCTCGCCTATCATCCCGGCCAACATGGTCAACCATGACAGGAAAAATAGTGTGCTAGATGGGGAGCTCGATTTAAGAATTGACGGAATAATCTTCACGGCTAATGCAACCGCTGAGATCGTTGCGAGCGTCCAAAATGCTTTCAGAAATCCGGTGTGTGTTAGAAACGGCGATGCTAGTGCGAAGCTCGCGAAGGCTGCCTGTAAAGCGCTCAGGAGGGATGATGGCGGCGCGCTCTTATCAAATGATCTCGATAGCCTCTTGTAGATTGATATGTTGAAAAAGCCGTATGCTGCCATGGATGCGCGCAGTGCGGCTAAGTAGACGTACTCGGAAATTGGAAGATCCAGCCAGAATTTGTCCCAGCCTGCATTGACTGCGCCAATTCGAAGGCTTGTTAGAAGTAAGCCAGAGTAAAGTAGAAAAGTTAAATCTTTGCTTATTAATGCGACTAATAAACCAAAAGCAGCGAGAGCGAGTACGCAA
>DGIT01000091.1:0-522 GCA_002386465.1 Burkholderiales bacterium UBA4615
AGCCCGCAAGCGCGCGGGCTGCCCGAGTCTGGGTGTCACCTCAAACTCAGCGCAAGGCTCACTCTGAGCCGCCCCAGTGTCGGGGCATCAGCTCAGCGCGCGCTTGAGCGCTGCTGCACACATGGCGATCGCCTCTTCGGCTTCATCGATGACCTTGCCCATGGTGATGAAGCCGTGGATCTGCCGCTCGAAGCTGACGAGCGTGGCGCGGTTGCCGGCCTGCGTGAGGCGATGCGCGTATTCAATGCCTTCATCGCGCAGCGGATCAAAGCCTGCGGTCAGCACCAGCGCGGGCGGCAGGCGGCCCAGGTCGTCGCACAGGAGCGGCGCAGCGCGCCAGTCATGGTCGTGGCGGTCGTCATCGATGTAGTGGTCGTGGAAGTAGCGCATCGAGTCGACTGTGAGCAGCAGCCCCTGGCCATTCACGGCGCCTGAGCGCGTGACACGCCGCTGCACGGTCGCCGGATAAATGAGCAGCTGGTAGGCCACGGGCAGGTCGCCCGCATTGCGTGCGGCCAGCGC
>DGIT01000091.1:607-50209 GCA_002386465.1 Burkholderiales bacterium UBA4615
CGCCGGACCCAGTAGGTGGCAGCCAGACAATCGTCCACCGCAGCCGGAAAGCGGTGTTCAGGCCCCATGCGGTAATCGACCGAGACCACCGCACACCCCGAGCCATTGGCCAGAGCGCGACACAGCGCATCATGCGTATCCAGATCGCCGATCACCCAGCCCCCGCCGTGGAAGTACACCAGCACCGGTAATGTCGCGCTGGTGTCGGGCATTGGTCGGTACATGCGCATCGCAATGGGGCCGTGCGGGCCGTCTGCCGTCAGCTCACGCACCTGCGCCACGGGCTGTCCATCAGGCTGCGTGAAGAAACGCCGTGCCCGGTACGATTCACGTGCCTCCGGCGGGGTCTGTTCATGCACAGCGGGTGCTGCGCGCTGGTCGATAAGGTCCAGTAGCGCACGGGCCTGAGGATGCAGCATGGTGGTCTCCTTGTGTGGTCAGACCGCCAGTCTAGCCAATGGCGCGCCACCCGACGATTCTGGCGGCGATGCCCTGCGCTTACAGTGCCGNNCCCCGCCTGTAAGCGGGCAGCGCGCCCTGTCTTCAAGACGCCATGTCGCCCGGTTCGGCGCCGTGCAGTGGCTGCTGTGCGCGAAGACCGACCCAGTAGGCCACGCGCGCACTCAGCGTTTCGAGGATCAGCGGCTTGGACAGGAAATCATTCATCCCGCTTGCCAGGCATTCGGCGCGCTCTTCCTGCAGGGCATTGGCCGTGACGGCAATGACCGGGGTACGCGCATTGAGGCCGGCCCCAGAGCGCAGGCGTCGCGTGACTTCCATGCCATCCATGCCAGGCATGCGCACATCCATGAGAATCGCTGCATAGGCCCTGCGTTGTGCAGCGACAAGCGCTGATCCGCCATCGGTGGCGAGCTCCGTCTGGTATCCCAGGCGCTCCAGCATCAGGAGGATCACCTTCTGATTGACCGGATTGTCTTCCACCACCAGCAGACAGGGTCGTGCGCCGCGTTGGCTGGCTTCGGGCCCCTGGGAGAGCCCGGGAGTGGGCGATTGGGGCGCGAGGGCGGCAGGCTGCGCGGCAGCGGCAGGACTTTCGACTTTGATGGCGGGCAGCCGTACCCTGAAGATGGTCCCAGGGCCCACGCCCCGCCCCTCGCACACGATGCTCCCACTCATGGCCTCGACCAGCTGGCGGCAGATCGCCAGACCCAGTCCGGTACCTGCATGACGACGGGCATTGGACATATCGACCTGGGTGAACCGTTCGAAGATCCGTTCACGTGCATCGGCAGGAATGCCCACGCCGGTATCGGTCACCTCGAAAATCAGCTCATCGCCTTCGCTCCAGACCTCCAGCGCGACCTCGCCCTGATCGGTGAATTTGAGGGCATTGCCTACCAGGTTGATGAGCACCTGGCGGATGCGTTGCTGATCGCCCAGATAGGTCCCGTCTGCCGATGCTTGCGCTGCCACTCGCAGCGCGATTCCCTTCTGAATCGCTCGGTTGCCGAACATGTCTCGGATGGCATCGACGCATTCGCTGAGCCGGTAAGGCTGGGGGTCGAGCTCGATCCGCCCGGCTTCAATTTTCGACAGATCCAGGATGTCGTTGATCAGCGCCACCACTGCCTGCCCTGAGCGGGCAATGCCGACCGTGAATTCCTGCTGTTTCGTATCGAGGGGGGTTTCGAGCAATAACTGCGACAAGCCCACCACGCCATTGAGCGGGGTGCGCAGCTCGTGCGACATGGTGGCCAGGAAACGGGATTTTTCCTCGTTGGCGGCTTCGGCCTGTCTGGCTGCCTGTTCCAGCCGCGCTTGAATCCGGTCGTTCTGTCTGAGCGCAAACCATAATGCACCGAGCATGGCCAGCAGCAACGATGTGATGAAGGTGGCTGCGATATAAATGCGTTTTTGTCGAATCTCGAAGTTTTTCAGTACGCCGGATTCACTGCGCCCGGTGACTGCGATCAGACCGTAATCGGGCAGCGCACTGTAGGCAAAAAAGCGCCGCACGCCATCCAGCCCCTGACGCAAGAACGTTCCGAAGACAGGCGCATCGGGCTCCAGGATCGGACTGCCCTTGACGACCGTACCGAGCTCCGTCCCGTTATCAGGATAGGTGGACATCAGTTCGCCGCTGCTGCGCACGAGGGCAAAGAGGTCATCTTTTCGACTGACCAGCTCCTTTGCAAAGGCCCCGAACAGCTCGGGACTCACCGACACTTGCAGCACGCCGTTGAACCCGTTGGGCCCCCTCAGGGCCCGCGTCACAAGGATCGCCCATTCCCCGGAGATCCGGCCTTTCATGGGCCGGGTGATGTAGAGCTGATCGCTGTCGCCGGCATCGCGATGAAACACGAACTGCTCGCGATCACTCAGGTCGACCGACTGGCTGCCGGGGGTGGAATACTGCAGGCGGCCATCCGCTCCGATGACCGAGATTTGCTTGGAGTAGCCTGCGAGGTCTTTCAGATGCCGTGCAACCGCGGATGCGGCGAGCTTTCCGTCGGTGCCTACGTGATCGCGCAAGTCAATCAGGACTGCGTCCAGATGGGCGAACACCGATCGCACATACGCGGAAAAAACAGCGGCCCGGCCTTCCATGCGCGCATTGGCCGCTTGCAATTCTGATTCACGGGCCCGCGCCAGAAGGGCGTAGGTACTGAGCCACAACGCGGCCAGCAGCAGCAGGATCAGCGCGGCCAGCAGTTGGCGCAGCCGGGTGTTGCTGAGCGTCATGGGCGGCGCCGAGCGCGCAAGAAGACCTGCCCGTTGACGCAGCAAGGCGCGAATGGCTTTGCCCACGGGGTATAACGGCGGGTCAATGCGTGCATGATCCCTTATCCAAACGCCTATGTTCCCACCCTTACCCCGGGGCGGGTCAAGATCAAGTTACTTTTTTGACACGGTTGAGCAATGGTTTATGTTTTGTGGATCGTGGTGGTGCTCCTCATCGTGAGCGGGTTGGCCGGGACGGTGCTGCCCGCCCTGCCTGGCGCAGCCCTGGTATTTGGCGGGATCGTGCTGGGCGCCTGGATCGATGGCTTTCAGCGGGTTGGCGTCACGGTCGTGGTCGTGTGCGGGCTGCTGATGCTGCTGTCATGGGCGGCCGACTATGCGTCGGCCCTGCTTGGTGCCAAGCGCGCGGGCGCAAGCCGGGAAGCCGTGATTGGCGCGGCGCTGGGCACAGTGCTGGGTCTGTTCACCGGGCTGATTGGCCTGCTGTTCATGCCGCTGCTCGGGGCCGCGGCCGGTCAGTACCTCGCCCAGCGTGACGCCGCGCGTGCCGCCCAGGTGGGTTTGTCCACCTGGGTAGGGCTGCTGATCGGCACCGTCGCCAAGGTGGTGATCAGCTTCGTGATGGTGGGGCTGTTCCTGGCAGCGCTCTGGATGGGCTGACCGGGCTGGTCGGCGCGGTCGGAGGCGAACGCCCCCAGACCCACCACCCCACGCCCACGCCCAGGCCAATGGCCATGAGGGTGAACAGGGCGATCCACTTCAGCAGGTCGGCGATCCAGGTGCTCAGAGGCTTGAGCCATGACCAACCGGTGACCCGTGCGAGGCGCTCGCCTGCGGCCAGGATGGTTGAGGCGCGCAGCTTGAATTCACCATCGCGCTTGGCCTCCTGAATGGTGTCATCCACTGCACGCCCCAGCGCGCTCAGGCGTTCCTGGTTGTCCAGCAGCGAGACTTCGCCTCGCCAGCGCAGGGCGCGCGGCAGCTGACGCAGATGGGTGTCGGCAAGCGCCAGGGCCTGGCCGGCTACATCGGCCGCTGAGCCCGTGGTGACTGGTACATCCCCAAGCACCGAGGCCGCGCGCATCCAGTCCATGGCGATGGAGGCCCGCTGCATGGAGGGTTCGATGATCGGCGTGCGCTGTACGTAATTCATGACCATCGGCCGCAGGACCGCCAGCGCGGCCGGCTCAAGGCGCTGAACGGCCAGCACTTCACCTTCGCTGGCCAACGCACGGGCCGTGGCGCGCGCCAGCGGCTGCTGGGCACCGAATGCCAGTTTTCCGGCATCGGAGTCAGCAAAGATCTGCATCTGCAGGCTGAGTGCCCAGGCATCGACCAGCGCCAGTTGCGCACTGGGCCGCAACCCGGCCTGTGTAGCGGCTTCCAGCGCGCCGAGTTTCCAGCGCAGGGCCGCGTGCTTGACCCGGGGATCGGTCGTCTGGGTCGTGATCCGGTCGGCGGTCTGCTCCACCCGTGCCGCAAAATCGGCGGCATACAGACGGGCCCGCATGCGGCCTTGCACTTCGTCCGCGCCCAGTGCCGTGGTCGACAACCTGAAGCGCAGATCGCTCACGCTGAGCTGCGGCAGGTAGCGTGTGCCTACCCAGGCCACCACGAGGAGCGTCAGACAGGCTCCCGCCAGCGCCGCCAGCAGGACCGGTACGGCAGACCGCGCGGACTCGGGATTCATGATGATGCGGCCGCCGCGGCTCCCGTCAGGATGGCCCGACTGCGCTCGCCGATGCGCTCTTCTAGCATGTCGTGCACGAATCTCAGGTGGGCGCGCAGCGAGTACAGGTCATTGCTGAATGCAAGCGGTGTCCCCATTGATTGCAGTTGCTTGTCGATGAAAAAGATGCGACGCAGCTGCTGCTTGGCGTCGCCCCGGTTGGCAGTGATTGCGTCCTCAATCAGCCGCAATTCGCCGTACCAGCGATAGATGCGCCGACGCATATGCCAGCGCCAGACGATCGGCCCGAAATGCAGGATGGGACCGAGGATGGCCAGCGCCGGCAGCATCAGGAACAGCAGGCGTTGCGTCCAGATGGCTGTGGTGAGCGGCAGATAATCGCGCAGCGTCCCGGGGCCTTCCTTGTAGAAGCGCTGGGCCTCGCGCGCCAGTTCGAACTGACCGGGCTGGTTATTGGGAAACATCGCTGGCGGGGCCAGCACCGAGCCCGGTCCATGCACTTCGCGTGCGGCCTCAATCAGCAGAGCCATGATGACCGGGTGCAGGTCCTCGCGAGCGAGCAGTACGGCGGTGGTAGCGACCAGCGTCACGTCTTGCGCAGGCAGGTCGGCCACCGGATCAACCACGCCTGCATGCAGGGTGATCTTTCGCAAGTAAGGCGACATGCGCACCATCGCATCGGCCCGGTCGAAGCTCGCCACCTTGATTTTCTTGTCGCGCAGCAGGTCGACCGTGATCGGTGCCTTGGGGGACTGCACAAAGAAGGCCGCGTCGATGGCGCCTTCGCGCAGCGCCTTGACCGCCGCCTGCCCGCTGAGTTCAAACAGACGCGTAGGCAACTCGTTGATGCCGTAGGTCTTGAGCAGATCCATGGCGACCGCCTCGGTGCCGCTGCCCGATGCGCCCACCGCCACCCGAAGCCCCGCCAGCTCGCGGATGTCGGTGATCGGCTTGGCGCCGTTGCTGAAGAGCCAGATCGGCTCATAAAACATATGACCGAGCGAGACGATCTTGCCGGTCTTGTCGGTATTGGGCAGCCCGCTCTGAAAGAGTGCGGCATCCACACCTGAGTTGGGGTCAGACAGACGTTCGAGGTTCTCGACCGCTCCGGCCGAGGGCATGAGCTCGAGCGAGATCTCATGCTTGGCGAGAGCCGCCTTGTAGTGTTGCGCGGAAGCGTGATACCCCCCGCCCATGGAGCCTGTGGAGATCACCACGCGCTTCGGTGGAGGCGGCTGCAGCCAGGTCAGACCCAGCGCCAGGCCGCCGATCACGAACGCACTGACGACCCAGGGCACCCAGCGTTGCGGCAGCGGCGGCGGCTTGAATGCTTCGAGTGCCGCGGGCAGATGAGGCATCTGCGGCAGGTGCGGCGCATGCAGCCCGCGCTTCTTGGGAGGGGTGTCCGGTGAAGACGCGCTGGATGCGTCTTCTGAAGAGTCCGTTGGCATGGCAAACCGCGTGGCTGTCGCGCGTGGCAGTCGATCAGCCGTCGAGTCTAGCGCAGCGCTGCGCCGCCTTGTGCGGGCTGGTTTGCCCGCAGCGCGGCATACAGTGCTGCGTATTCCTGAGCCGGTGAGCTCCAGGAGGTGTCCTCACACATGGCGCGTTGGATGAGCTGTTGCCATGCTCGCGGCTCGCGCCACAGGGCACAGGCTCTGCGCAGGGCGTCGGTGAGCGCATCCAGGTGCGCGCCGCTGAACGCGAAACCAGTGGCGCGGTCTTCGCGTAGCGCGGCCTCGTCAGCGTCCGTGACGGTATCAGCCAGACCGCCCACCCGGTGCACCAGCGGCAGCGTGCCGTAGCGCAAACCATAGAGCTGGGTCAGACCACAGGGCTCAAAGCGCGAGGGCACGGCGATGAGATCAGCGCCTGCGATCATCCGGTGCGCCTTGGCTTCGTCATAGCCGATGAACACGCCCACGCGGCCTGGCGCCTGACGTGCTGCGGCCTGCCAGGCCTGCTGCAGGTGCGCATCACCCGAGCCCAGCAGTGCAACCTGCCCGCCGGCATCGAGCCAGTGCGGCAGACCGGCCAGCAGGAGGTCCAGACCCTTCTGATGCGTCAGGCGGCTCACCACCACCATCAGCGGGCCGCTGGCATCACGAAGCAGACCGAACTCGTCTTGCAGCGCATCGCGACAGATACGCTTGCCAGCCAGGTTGGCCACGTCGTAAGTCGCGGCGATCGCTGCGTCGGTGGCCGGGTTCCACACGGTCTCATCGATCCCATTGAGAATGCCGATCAGGTCGGCAGCACGATGCTGCAAGACACCATCGAGCTGGTGGCCCTCCTGCGGCGTCAGGATCTCGCGCGCGTAAGTCGGGCTGACCGTTGTGATGCGATCGGCAAACATCAGCCCGCCCTTGAGGACCCGCAATTGGCCGTGGAACTCCAGACCGGCCTGCCCAGACATCCATTCAGGCAGCCGCAGAGATGCGAAGCGATCAGGCCCGAAATGACCCTGGTAGGCCAGGTTGTGCAGGGTCAGCACGCTGCGGCTGCGGCGCGCCGGGGTCCACGCTGCTCCGTGCGCGGCCAGGTACGCCGGTGCGAGTGCAGCATGCCAGTCGTGGGCATGCACCACCTCTGGCGACCAGTGCGCATCGAGCCCGCCTTCGGCCATCTGTGCAGCCGTCCATCCCAACAGGGCGAAGCGCTGCAAGGTATCTGACCATTCGCGCCCATCGGGTGCGAAGTAGGGGTTGCCTGCACGGCCATAGAGCCACGGTGCATCGATCAGGTAGACCGGCACCGTGCTGCCCTCAAGCCGGCCACGCAGCAAATCGACCCGCGCAGCGCCAAAGGCCGGGCCGTAGTGCGCGACGGGTTCCACCCCGTGCAGTGCATCGACCAGCGCGGGATAGCCGGGCAGCAGCAGTCGCGCGTCCACCCCCTGAGCACGCTGTGCATCGGGCAGGGCGGCCGCGACATCGGCCAGCCCGCCGGTCTTCACGAGCGGAAACCATTCCGCCGCCACATGCAGGACGCGGATCGCATCGGCTTTCAAACGCGGGGCGCCCGATCGGCGCGTGCGCGCAATGACCATCTCAGGCCCGTGCGGTGAACATGGGTCAGCCCAGGCGCGCCAGCATGTCGCGCGTAATCAGCGTGACGCCCTGCGCGGTCCGATTGAAGCGAGCGGCATCAAGGACCGGGTCTTCGCCCACGACCAGGCCATCGGGGATGGTGCAGCCACGGTCAACAATAGTGCGGGTGAGCCGCGCGCCCCGTCCGATGGTCACTTCTGGCAGGAGCACCGACCAGTTGACGTGTGCATACGAGTGAATGCGACAGCTTGAAAAGAGCAGCGAGCGATGCAGCGCCCCGGAAATGATGCAGCCCCCGGAGACCATCGATTCCACCGCAGTGCCGCGCCGATCGCCCGAGTCATGCACAAACTTGGCCGGCGGCAGCTGCTCCTGATAGGTCCAGATTGGCCAGTCCCGGTCGTACAGATCGAGGTGCGGGTCCGTGGCAGTGAGGTCGATGTTGGCTTCCCAGTAGGCGTCCAGCGTGCCCACGTCGCGCCAGTAGGGCTCCTTGCCCGCCTCGGTCCCTACACAACTCATGCTGAAAGGGTGGGCCACGGCATGCCCGGCGTTGACCAGCGCGGGGATCACGTCCCGCCCAAAGTCGTATTGCGTGGTATCGCCCGACATGTGACGCGGCAATTCGTCGTACAGCAGCTCGGCGTCGAAGATATAGATGCCCATGCTGGCGAGCGACATGTCGGGTCGACCGGGCATGGGATCGGGATCGGCGGGTTTCTCGCGAAACTCCAGAATGCGGCGTCGATCGTCGACCTTCATCACGCCGAATGCATGCGCCTGGTCGCGAGGCACTTCAATGCATCCGACCGTGCAGGCCGCACCATGCTCGACATGGTCCACGAGCATGCGGGTGTAATCCATCTTGTAGATGTGATCGCCCGCCAGCACCAACACGAAATCGGGGCGGTGGCTGCGAATGATGTCCAGGTTCTGGAAGACTGCATCGGCCGTGCCGCGGTACCAGGAGCCCTCGTCCAGGCGCTGTTGCGCAGGCAACAGGTCGACGAACTCGTTCATTTCCGACTTCAGAAAGCCCCAGCCGCGTTGCACATGCCGCAGCAGGCTGTGCGACTTGTACTGGGCCAGGATACCCATGCGTCGGATGCCTGAGTTCAGGCAGTTGGACATGGCAAAGTCGACGATGCGAAATTTGCCGCCAAAATAGACTGCGGGCTTGGCCCGGGTGTCGGTGAGCTGGCCCAGTCGACTGCCTCGGCCTCCGGCGAGCACCAGCGCGACCGCGCGACGGGGCAGCTGCAGACGGGCAAGCGCGTGTTCAGTCATCGAAGGCTCCTGGCGGCTGAGCCGCAGGCAAGCAGTGTACGGATTTCGTCATCCAGGCAACGAAAGCCGCACGGCGCTGATCGGATGCTTTCCGGCTTCGTCGGGCGCGGCACAAATCCCTTCACCCTCGGGCACTTGGCTTGCTGGCAACGGCCCTCGCCACTACCCTTGGCGGCCCAAGGAGTGACCATGACCGAACTGCTGACCGATCCGCAAGCCTGGATCGCGTTTCTGACGCTGACCGCACTGGAGCTGGTGCTCGGCATCGACAACATCATTTTCATCTCGATCCTGGTGGACAAGCTGCCGGCCCATCAGCGCGAGTTGGCCCGCCGCATCGGCCTGTTTATGGCGATGTTCATGCGCATCGGGTTGCTTTTTGTGCTGTCCTGGATCATCGGGCTGACTGCGCCGATGTTTTCCATCCTGGGCAATGACATCTCCGGACGTGACCTGATCCTGATCCTGGGCGGCCTGTTCCTGGTCTACAAGAGCACCCACGAAATTCATCAGCTGCTCGAGGGCGAGCAGGGCAGCGAGTCGAAGACCGTGACCGCGACCTTCGCGGCGGTCATTGGCCAGATCATGCTGATCGACCTGGTGTTCTCGCTCGATTCGATCATCACTGCGGTAGGCATGGTGGACCGCATCGAGGTCATGATTGCAGCGGTGGTGGTGTCCGTCGGGTTGATGTTGCTGTTTGCCCCGGCGATCGGGCGGGTGGTGTCCGACCATCCGACACTCAAGATGCTGGCCCTGTCGTTCCTGCTGGTGGTTGGCGTGGTGCTGATCGCCGATGGCTTCGAGCATCACGTGCCCAAGGGCTATGTGTATTTCGCGATGGCCTTCTCGGTGGCTGTGGAGGTGCTCAACATTCGCCTGCGGCGCAAGCGGGCCGCACCGGTCAAGCTGCGCGAACCCTACAGCGCCGATGACGGCGAGCCGCCTGCCTCGGGCCCGCGCTGACGGCAAGAGAGGGGGCGCTCGCTGAGCGTCCCCGAATCTGTCTCATGGTGCCGGTGCAGGCACGCTCAGGGATTCGGCGTGTCTTCCTGGTTCTCGCCTTCGTGCGGATGCGAACCGCGCTTGACTTCTTCCATGTCCAGTTCTCGCACCTGACGCAGCAGATCGTCCAGTGCGCCCTTGGGAAGGGCGCCTGGCTGCGAAAAGACAATCACCTGCTCGCGAAAGATCATCAGGGTCGGAATGGAGCGGATGCCGAAATGGCCGGCCAGCGCGCTTTCTTCGTCGGTGTTGACCTTGGCGAACTTGATGTCAGGGTGCTCGTCCGACACCTGTTCGAACACCGGCGCAAAGGACTTGCAGGGCCCGCACCACGGGGCCCAGAAGTCGACCACGACGATGTCGTTGCCCAGCACGGTCTCGTCGAACCGTTCGGTGGGGAGAGATTCGACGGCCATGAGGGTGTCCTTGCTCGTAAAAAATGTCACGCGGCGGCGCTTGGCCGGGCTTTCATGGCTTCGACCATGCGCACCAGGTTGGTGTTGCCCGGATTGATCGGCTGGCCCACAGAGGCACCGAACTCCAGGAACACGTAAAGCAGGATGTCGGCCAGCGTGAGGCGATTGCCGCAGACAAACTCGCGCCCGTCCATCAGCCCGTTAAGCCAGGTGAGCTTTTCCTGAGCCAGGGTCTTGAAATCGACCGCGGCATGCGGAATGGTGCGGATACGCGATTCAAACAGCTTCAGCCCCTCGGCAAACCGGAAGCCGTTGGCCAGGGGCTCGAGGATATTCAGGTCAATACGACGCACCCACATGCGGGTTTCTGCGCGCTCTTCGGGCGTGGCACCGATCAGGCTCTTGCCCTTGGGACCGATCTCATCGAGGTATTCGCAGATGGCCGTGATCTCGGCCAGGATCATGCCGTTGTCGAGTTCCAGCGCCGGCAGCTGACCGGACGGGTTCTTGGCCATGTAGGCGGACTGGCGGTTTTCGCCGCCGCGCAGATCGACCTTGGTGCGGTTCAGTTCGACGCCGCGCTCGGCGGCAAAGATGCGCACCACGCGCGGGTTGGGACCGACTGAGTCATACATCAGCATGGCTGTCTCGCTCTGTGTGATGAAGGATCGGCGAGCTTAACCCCGCGGCGCGTGACAGGCCAGCCACTCGGTGCGCCTTCCGAACCGGGTCAGGTCACGCGGGTAGGGCTGCGGGTGCGGCTATCCGGCCAACTCGAGCACTTCGATCACCTCTTCGACGCGGCTGATCTGGCGCGGGTTGTCTTTCAGGTTTACGTAAACCAGCGCACGCCGGGCGATCTCGGCAAAGTGCTCGGGGCCCACCTTGACATCACGCAGCGTCCCCGGCAGGTGGAGTTGCCTGACCAGAGCGCGGATCAGTTCCCAGGCGGGCGTATCGGGCGCCCCCATCGCTTCGGACAGCCCGCGCTGCCGTTGCGCGTTGACCGCCGCATTCCACTGCAGCACGGCGGGCAGCAGGATGCACGAGGTGTGGCCGTGGGCAATATCGAAAGTCGCACCCAGCGCGTAGCCGATTCCGTGACTGGCCCCGGTCCTGGCCCCACCCACCGAGCCTGCAATGGCCTGCCACATGCCAAATTGCGCATCCATACGCGGTCCCAGTGCAGCCGGGTTCGCCTGGATGGCGGGCAGTGCGCGATACAACAGCCGCAGGCCTTGCAGCGACAAGGGCTCCGTGGCCGGGTTGGCCAGAGGCGAGCAGTACGACTCCACGGCATGGTCCACCGAGCGGATCGCGGTATTGAAGAGCAGATCGTGCGGCGTATCCAGTGTGGCGGCCGGGTCGAGTACGGCAGCAAACGGGGCCATCAGCCGGTGGCTGTACGACTGCTTGGTATGCGTGGCCGATTCGGTGAGGCCGGCATTGGGCGTGAAGTCTGCGGCCGACAGGGTGGTCGAGACCGCGATCATGCGGATCGCATCGGGGGGCGCCACGATCTTGCGCGCGATCTCGGGGGCGGTGCCATTGCGATAGGGCTCGAAGGACTCGGGCGTATCCAGACCCATCCACAGACACATCAGCATCGCCTTGGTCGCATCCAGCACCGACCCACCGCCCACGGCTACCAGCAGATCAGCCTTGGCTGCGCGCGCGGCCCGTGCGCCTTCGATCACGTCCTCACGCGGACTATGTGCACGGATCGTGGCCATCGTGCCCACATGATGTGCACCCAGCGCACGCTCGATGCGCTGCAGCGGCCCATCGGTGAGTCGGGCCAGCGAGCGGCTCGAGGTCAGAAAGACGCGGCGTGCACCAAGTTGCTGCGCCAGGGCCACCACGACCGCGCCGGCTGGCTGCCCGAAGACCACCTGCTCCTGAGCCTGGATGTTGAAAGTACCTGCAGGCAGGCCGCGGTAGGCGTCGTTCATGTGGGGTCTCCTCCTGTCTGGGCATGCTAACAGCGGGTCATTCCGATTCCCTGATTCCGACCCTGGGCGCTGGCGTGTGCCGGGGCTGCTCATCACTGCGAGCGCCGTGCGGTCGGTCGGGCGATAATTGCCTGCTGCATGCATCGCAGGCACCGTGCCGGCCGGCCGACGTCCGCGCCCCGTCTATGATCCGCCTGCTCCTCATTCGGTCGGCCCCGTTGCTCGGCCTGTTTGATCATTGCTCCCACAGGGAATCGTCACATGCCCACCCATCCGAATCCGTATCGCCAGGACCTCGATCGCAACGCGGCCAATCATGTTCCGCTCACGCCGCTGTCGCTGCTGGATTGGGCCGCTGACATCTTTCCCGAGCGCTGCGCGGTCATTCACGGTGCGCTGCGTCTGAGCTGGGCACAGGTGCGAGAGCGTTCACGGCGGCTGGCCAGCGCCCTGCGAGCGATGGACATCGGCGAAGGCGACACGGTAGCCGTGATGTTGCCGAACACGCCGCCGATGGCCGAGGCGCATTTCGGTGTGCCTATGAGCCGCGCGGTCCTGCATTGCATCAACACTCGGCTGGATGCGGCCACGGTGGCTTTCGTACTCGATCACTCCGACAGCAAGGTGCTGATCGCCGACCGCGAGTTCTCGCCGACCGTAAAAGTAGCGCTCGAACAGTTGCGCGCGCAGGGCAAGCGGGTACCGGCGGTGATTGATGTGGACGACCCGGAATACGACGGCCCGGGCGAGCGTCTGGGCCCGATCGAGTACGAAACCTTCATTGCCGGGGGCAACGCGTCGTTTGCAGGGCTTGCGCCTGAAGATGAATGGGATGCCATTGGCCTGAACTACACCTCGGGCACCACCGGCAACCCTAAGGGCGTGGTGGTGCATCACCGTGGCGCTTATCTGAATGCGCTGGGCAATGTCCTGTCATGGAACCTGCCGCGCCACCCGGTGTATCTGTGGACGCTGCCGATGTTTCACTGCAATGGCTGGTGTTTTCCCTGGACGCTGGCGGCAGTGGCCGGCACCAGCGTGTGTCTGCGCAAGGTGGATGCCGCCCTGATCTTTTCGCTCATGCGCGAGCACCGCGTTTCTCACTATTGCGGTGCGCCGATCGTCCATTCGCTGCTCATTTCGGCACCGGCCGCATTGCGCAGCGGCATCGACTGGCCGGTGAAAGCGATGGTGGCCGGCGCCGCGCCGCCTGCAGCCATGATCGAAGGCATGGCGACCCTGGGGTTCGATGTGACCCATGTCTATGGTCTCACCGAGGTCTATGGGCCTTCAGCGGCCTGCGCAAAGCACGACGACTGGGCAGTGCGTCCGCTCGCCGAGCAGGTCGATCTGAACGGACGCCAGGGCACGCGCACGCAGGTCCAGGAAGGTTGCACCGTACTTGACCCGCAGACCATGCAGGAAGTGCCTCGCGACGGGCAGACCATGGGCGAGGTGATGTTCCGTGGCAACGTGGTGATGAAGGGCTATCTGAAAAACCCCAAGGCGACTCAGGAGGCCTTTGCCGACGGGTGGTTCCACACCGGCGACCTGGGCGTGCTGCATCCCGATGGTTACGTAAAGCTCAAGGACCGTGCGAAGGACATCATCATCTCGGGCGGCGAAAATATCTCATCGATCGAAGTCGAGGATGCGCTCTACAAGCATCCGGCTGTGATGGCTGCGGCCGTGGTGGCTCGGCCCGATGACAAGTGGGGCGAGACACCGATGGCCTTTGTGGAACTGCGTGCGGATCATCAGCCTGCCGATGCTGCAGCGGAGGCGGCGCTGGCGCAGGCGATCATCGAACATTGTCGTGTGCATCTGGCGCGCTTCAAGTGTCCGCGCGAAGTACGCTTCACCGAGCTGCCCAAGACCTCCACCGGAAAAATTCAAAAGCATCTGCTGCGTGCGCAGGTGAAGTCTGCCAGCGCGATCGGGTAGAAGGGCATTACGTTGAAAGCGATTCGAATCGTTCCCAGCCCGCAGGGCGGGCAGGTGCAACTGCATGACGTCCCGATGCCGGAGCCCGGCTCCGGGCAGGTCCTGGTGCGTGTGCGTGCGGCCGGCGTGAATCGGGGTGAGATCGGGATGGCGGCGTACCTGAAAGCCGGAGCACCCGTGCCATCGGGGGTCGAATTCGCGGGCGAGGTGGCCCGCGCAGGCCAGGACGTGCAGGGGTGGCAGGTGGGCGATCGGGTCATGGGCCACGGCAACGGCGGCCATGCCGAATACGTGCTGGCCGATCCGCGTGCGCTCATGCGTGTGCCCGACGGTATCGACTGGGTTCAGGCGGGCGCGTTCCCCAACGTGTTCATGACAGCGCACGATGCATTGATCACCAACGCGCAGATGGCGACTGGTGAGACGGTGCTGGTCAATGCAGCCTCCAGCGGCATCGGACTGGCGGCGATTCAGATCGCCAGGCTGATGGGCGCAGGGCAGGTGATCGCCACCTCACGCTCGGCCGATAAACTCGCCAGGCTGAGTGGATTGGGTATCGACCTGGGGATCGACACCTCGCATGAGGACCAGGCCGCTGCCGTGAAGGCGGCGACCGATGGCCGCGGGGTGGACATCATCATCGATTCGCTGGGCGGTGGTGCGGTGTTCGAGGCCAATCTGAAGAGTCTGGCGGTGAAAGGTCGACTGGTGAACATCGGTCGGCTTGCGTCGAGCACGGCCCAGATCAACCTGGACCTGCTCTGGCTCAAGCGGCTGAAGCTGATCGGGGTGACCTTTCGGACCCGCAGCGAGCAGGAGCGGCTCGACGTGGTGCAGGCCTGCGCACGCGATTTGCTGCCCTTTCTGCAAGCGGGCCGCATCCGCATGCCGATTGAGCGCACGTACCCACTGGCCGATCTCGCCCGCGCCCACGAAGCGATGAACGAAGACCGCCACGTCGGGAAATTTGTACTGACGGTTGACTGAACCGGCCATGCGTTGAACTGCACATAGACCGAATCCCACTCGGACCGAACTGCATTTGCTGAGACCGCCATGCCGGATACCCAAGCTTCCCGTGCCGCCCAACCGCTTGCAGGCTTGCGCGTGGTGGAATTCACTCACATGGTGATGGGCCCCACCTGCGGTCTGGTGCTGGCTGACATGGGTGCGGAAGTCATCAAGGTGGAACCGATCGGCGGAGATCGCACGCGCTTTCTGATGGGTGCGGGCACAGGCTTTTTCCCGATGTTCAATCGCAACAAGAAGAGCATCGAGATCAATTTGCACGACACAGCCGGTGCCGCAGCTGCACGCGCGCTTGCCAAAAGTGCCGATGTGGTGCTGGAGAACTTCAAGCCGGGCACCATGGCCAAGTACGAACTGGATTACCCGAGTCTGTCGGCAGTGAATCCCAAAGTGATCTATGTGAGTCACAAGGGTTTTCTGCCGGGCCCCTATGAACACCGCACGGCCCTCGATGAGGTCGTGCAGATGATGGGCGGCCTGGCTTATATGACTGGCCGCCCGGGCGATCCGCTGCGCGCAGGCTCCAGCGTCAACGACATCATGGGCGGCATGTTCGGGGCCATCGGCACGCTTGGCGCGCTTGTGCAGCGTGGCATCACCGGGCGCGGTATGGATGTGCAATCGGCCCTCTTCGAGAACAACGTGTTTCTGGTTGGCCAGCACATGCTGCAATACGCCATGACCGGCAAGCCGGCGTCGCCCATGCCCAATCGCCAGAGTGCCTGGGCGATCTACGACGTGTTCACGGTGAAAGACGGCGAGCAGATTTTCCTCGCCGCGGTCAGCGATGGGCAGTGGCCGCTCTTTTGCGATGCCTTGGGCTTTCCTGAGCTCAAGGCCGATCCAACGCTGTCGACCAACAATGCCCGCGTGCTGGCGCGCGATCGCATCCTGCCGATCCTGCGCGAGCGGCTGGCCACACAGTCCGCAGCCGACGTGGCGGCACGCATGGAAGCGGCAGGCTTGCCGTTTGCGCCCATCAGCCGACCCGAACAGCTCTTCGATGATCCGCACCTGCAGGCCACTGGGGGCCTGGCTGACGTGGTACTTCCAGACGGCGAGCGGGCGGGCCAGACCGTACAGGCAACGCTGCTGCCGTTCACGCTGGCCGGTGAGCGCCTGGGTGTGAGATTGAACCCGCCTCGGCGCGGCGAACATACCGACGCCGTGCTGAGCGGACTGGGTTATGACGCTTCGCGCATTGCAGCGCTGCGCGATGCAGGCGCCGTGGGCTGATCCGATCATGATCCGGCCATGACGCCCTTTATTTCGAACACGCCACTCAGCACTCGAGCCCTCCACCACGCAGACCGGCAGCCGGAGCCTTCATGAACCCAACGCCTGAACATGACTCCGCCCACGCGCTGGCCGCGGTGGCCCGCTGGATCGATGAGGCACAACGCATCGTGGCCCTGACGGGCGCAGGCATTTCCACGGACTCGGGCATTCCGGACTTTCGGGGCCCGCAAGGCGTCTGGACCCGTAATCCGCAGGCCGAAAAGCAGGCTACGCTGCAGAACTATCTGGCTGACGCCGAGGTGCGGCGGACGGCATGGCAGGGTCGGCTGCATCACGCCGCCTGGACCGCGCAGCCCAATGCCGGTCATCGCGCCCTGGTGACCCTGGAGCGGCGTGGCAAGCTGCATGCACTGATCACGCAAAACGTGGACGAGCTGCACCAGATCGCAGGTAACGCCCCCGACAAGGTGATCGAGGTGCACGGCACCATCCGCCGCGTCATGTGTTGGGACTGTCAGCGCCGTCAGCCGATGACCGCGGTGCTCGAGCGGGTGCGAGCAGGCGAACTCGATCCACGCTGCGAAATGTGCAACGGCATCATGAAGAGCGACACGATTTCATTCGGTCAGGCGCTGGTGCCTGAAGTGATCGAGCGGGCGTTTCAGGTGGCCGAAGAGGCTGATCTGCTGATCGCCATTGGCAGTACGCTGCAGGTGCAACCGGTCGCAGGCGTGGTGCCCACGGCGCGACGCGCCGGCGCACGAGTGATCATTCTGAATGCTCAGCCCACGGCCTGTGATGATCTGGCCCATGCGGTGATGCAAGGTTCGATCGGCGAGCTGCTGCCGGCCATCTGTGGGCAGGCTACGCTGAGTTGAATCAGTCCGCGCTGTGCCCTGTCAAGCGCGCATGAGCTTGCTCGTCTTTCAGGCCCACGCCCGTGCCACCGAGCCGGCGTGCGCCGTGCAGCAGACCCGCCAGCGTTTGCGCGGCACCCTCGTAAGACAGACCTTCAGGGCGGATGTTCGAGATGCAGTTGCGCTCGGCATCGGTGCGGCCGACTTTGGGTGACCAGGTCAGGTAAATGCCCAGGCTGTCGGGCGCACTCAAGCCGGGCCGCTCACCCACCAGCAAGGCGACCGCTTTCGCACCCAGCAGCTCGCCAACTTCATCGCCCAGGGCAACGCGCGACTGTTCGGCGATGACCACCGGGCCGATCGACCAGTCCCGCAGCTGTTCACGCGCTGCAATCAGCACGGGCAGGGCATGCCGCGTGATGGCGAGCGCAGACAATCCGTCGGCCAGCACAAAGACCAGATCGGCGCGCGCGCTTGCGCTGGGGCGTGCAGCATGAAGCCGCTCATGACTGGCCGCGTCCAGCCGACGACCGAGATCGGGCCGGCGCAGATAGTGCGAGCGATCGGCGGCTTGACTATGGACATGTAGGGGTTCAAAACCGGCCAGCGCCAACTCCACCGCGAGCGAGGCTGCATCGAGTGCAGTGTGTACAGCGTCCCGGGCTTGCGCATGCGCTAAAGAAAATTCAAGCAGCGCGCCGGTGGGTTGACTGACGCCGCTTCGCCCCAGCCCGATCCGCGCGGGCGTGAAGGCACGCAGACTGGCCCAGGCATCGGGCTGCGTGGCAGGCAAGCGCGCCGCGGGCGGCGGTTGCAGATCAGTGGGTTCAGGGGTGTCGGACATTGAAGCAGCGCGGGCCGGAAGGTCGATGCATGCAAGCGGGGGCTTCAGATCGACTGCATGAGCTTCATCGCACCTAGCAGCAAGGCGGCCTGCGCAGTCATGGCCCCGAGCATCCACCGCGTGATGTCTAGCTTGACTTGCGCAATTTCGGTGCGCACTTCCGCGAGTTCGGTACGCACCGCAGCGATCTCGCCACGGACTTCAGTTCGCAGTTCGGCAATCTCGGTGCGCACCCCCGCAATCTCAGTTCGAACGTCCGCAATCTCAGTTCGAACGTCCGCAATTTCAGTTCGAACATCCGCAATTTCAGTACGCAACTCAGTGCGCACCTCAGCCAGATCGGTCCGCAGCCCGGCGAGTTCGGCGCGCACCTGCGACAGCCCTGCCTGACCCTCGCGGCGAATCTCGCTCACCTCTGCGCGCGAGGCTTGCTGGGCGGATTGAAGGCCAATGCGCTCTGAAATGGACGCGTCGATGGCGTCGACGATGGCGCGTGCGCGCTGCGCCGGCACACCGACCGACAGCAAGACTTCAACCAGAGCGAGCGTGAACGAACCCATGGGTGCAGAGTAGCAAGGCGGCACGTCGTGGGCAATCAGACCAAGGGACTAAGACGAAGGTGAGTGGCGCCCGCTCGAACGCTCTCGCAAGGCGGCTATGATGAAGTGTCCCCAGATGCCAGGAGTCGCCATCGTGACCGTCATGAATCATCAGATCCAGCTTGCCTCCCTTCCAACCGAGAAGCTGGCCGCGTCGCATTTCCGCTTGGCTCAAGTTCCCATGCCCACCCCCGGGGAGGGTGAATTGCTTGTGAAAATCCGCATCATTTCCCTGGACGCTGCCAATCGCGCATGGATGCAAGGCGCCACCTACCGCTCCGCACTGGAGGCCGGACAGGTCATGGCTGGAGGCGCGCTCGCCGAGGTCGTGACCTCGAGCGCACAGGGGTTCGCTCCGGGCGATCTCATTTTTGGTGACACGGGGTGGCAATCGTTTGCAGTCGTGAAGGCGAGCGCAGTGCAAAAGGTCCAGGCGCGTGAACCACTGAGCCATCTGCTGAGCATTTATGGCGTGGCTGGGCTGACCGCATATTTCGGCTTGCTCAATGTTGGCGAGCCCAAGGCAGGCGACACCGTGGTGGTCTCGGCGGCCGCTGGCTCTGTGGGCGTTTTCGTCGGCCAGATCGCTAAAATCAAGGGTTGTCGCGTCGTGGGCATTGCAGGGGGTGCCCGCAAGTGTCAATGGCTCAAGGACGAGCTTGGCTTCGACGCCGCGATCGACTACAAGGCAGGCGGTTTGGCTGCAGCCCTCAAAGAGGCTGCGCCCAAAGGCATCGATGTCTACTTCGATAATGTCGGGGGCGACATTCTTGAGGCATGCCTCTTTCGCATGAACCAGGGTGGTCGCATTGCCTGTTGTGGTGCCGTGTCACAGTACGACGGCGCCCCGCCGCGCCATGGCCCTCGCGGCATCCCAGGCCTGATCGTGACGAAGCGCTTGCGCATGCAGGGCTTCATCCTCTACGACTTTGTTGCGCAGCGAGACCGCGCACTCAACGAGCTCGAAGGCTGGGTGAAGTCCGGTCAGATCAAGGTGCCAGAGGACATCCTCGACGGCCTGGAGGCCGCACCCGGGGGGCTGATCGGTCTGCTGGCCGGTGAAAACTTTGGCAAGCGCATGGTGCGCGTCAGCTGATCAGCGTCGCGCCAAATCCAGCAAAGGATGGTCGGCGCGCGGGCGCGGCAGCAGTTGCCCCGCGCCGTCTGTGATCTGCATGCGCGCCAGCCAGGCTTCGAATTCCGGAGCACGCTTGAGGCCCAGCACGCGCCGTACATATAGCGCGTCATGAAATGAGGTGCTCTGGTAGTTGAGCATGATGTCGTCCGCTCCCGGCACCCCCATCACGAAATTCACGCCTGCCACCCCCAGCAGCGTGAGCAGACCGTCCATGTCGTCCTGATCAGCTTCCGCGTGGTTGGTGTAGCACACGTCGCAGCCCATGGGCACGCCCAGCAGCTTGCCGCAGAAGTGGTCCTCAAGCCCGGCCCGAACGATCTGCTTGCCGTCGTACAGATATTCGGGCCCGATGAAGCCGACCACAGTGTTGGTCAGCAGGGGCGCATAGCGGCGCGCCACCGCATAGGCCCGCGCCTCGCAGGTCTGCTGGTCTACGCCATGGTGCGCATTGGCCGAGAGGGCACTGCCCTGACCAGTTTCAAAGTACATCGCGTTACGGCCCACGGTGCCGCGCGCCAGGCTTTTCACCGCATCGTGAGCTTCATCGAGCAGCGCGAGCGAAATACCGAAGCCCTCATTGGTCTTCTGTGTACCGCCAATCGACTGGAACACCAGGTCGACTGGCGCACCCTGCTCAATCGCGCGGAGGGTTTGCGTCACGTGCGTCAGCACGCAACTCTGAGTGGGGATCTCGAAGCGCTGGCGAATCTCGTCGATCACCTTGAGCAGATCGATGATTGTTGTCAGCCTGTCACTCACCGGGTTGATACCGATCACCGCATCGCCGCAGCCATACATCAGCCCGTCGATGATCGACGCCACGATGCCACGCGCATCGTCGGTGCCGTGATTAGGCTGAAGACGCACGGCAAGATGACCGGGCAAACCGATCGTGGAGCGAAAGCGCGTGACCACCTGGCACTTGCGCGCGGCCACAATCAGATCCTGATTGCGCATCAGTTTGCTCACTGCCGCCACCATTTCGGGCGTCAGACCCCAGGCCAGCGCCGAGACGCTCGCCTGGTCCGCACTATCCGAGAGCAACCAGTCTCGAAACCCGCCCACGGTGAGGTGAGACACCGGCGTAAACGCGCGCGCATCATGCTGATCGACGATCAGCTGTGACACTTCATCGTCTGCCGAGTCGATCAGTGCGTGCTGCAGGAAATCCGTCAGCGGCACATCGGCCAGCGCCAGGCGCGCGGCCATGCGTTGCGCCTCGGATTCAGCGGCAATGCCGGCCAGCGCATCACCCGAACGCATCGGGCTGGCGCAGGCCAGCAGCGTTTTCAGGTCAGCAAAGAGGTGACGCTGCGCGCCGATCCGCTGGGCATAGGGCATGTGTCTTTTTTATCAGCGTGCTTCGCGGATGTCTGCATGCGGCGGGAAAATCGCCCAGGCGTTTTCCGCGGGTTTGTAATAACGCCGCTGATGCAACTGTTCCAGGCCGAGCCCGTACATATGGAAGTTGATGAGTGGCGCATCGATATGGATCGAGTGCAGATCGGTCGGCATGAAGGCCACGCCGCTGCCGGCGCGCACTGTGAACGCACCCTTTTCGCGTACGCCTCCATCTTGTGTCGGGTCATAGAACTTGTTCAGCTCTTCACCGGTGATGCCCACGATTACAGCCCAGGTGGTGTGGTCATGCGCAGGGGTGCCATAGCCGCCATGCGAGGCATTGGCATAGAGTGCAAAGCGGTGGTCTGGATCTTCCGAGAGCCGATAGAGCGCAGAGCGGCGCGAATCGCCCGCGCCGGGCGGGGGGAAGTCGTCGGGCCCGAAGAGTTCCGTGTGCGCAGCAAGCGTGATCAGCCGCTCGCGGATGCGCGCCAGCCCTTCGCGTGTGACGCCCTCACGGGCTTCGATGGTCCGAATGTCGGCCACAGCCTCGGCGACGGTGCGACGACGTTGCTCAGTGCGATCCATGGTGTCTCTCCCGATCCGGGTGGTCCCGGTGTGGTCAGTGCTGTCAGTGCCTTGACGTGCGAGTGCCAACGATAACCGATGCGGCCACGCCCGGTGTATCGCGGGCTGATGATTCATACTTCGGCCGCCGCCAACCATTGCCTGCCGCTGAATTCGTGTCCCGTCATTGTTTGCCTCGTTTGAGGGCCTCGCTGGCCGTATGGGCCGCGACCGCACCGCTGGTGTGCGGACTGCTCTACCTGCCCAGCCCCGCAGCGGCTCAAGCGCAGGGCACTCGCACCGGTCAGCCAAGTCAGGATGCACAACGCTCACCCGGCCTGATCGCGTCGACACCAGCGTCCGCACGCGTACCCGAATCACCTGCACCGGCCTCGTCATCCACATCGCCCCCTTCTACGGCACCGACTGCATCAGATGATCGGATCGCCGATCGCCTGAAGGCCTGCACCGCTTGCCACGGACCGCAGGGCCGCGCGGGCCCGGATGGTTACTACCCGCGCATTGCAGGCAAGCCTGCGGGCTATCTGTTCAATCAGCTCACGCATTTTCGTGATGGCCGGCGCAGCGCGCCCACCATGACCTGGATGGTTGATGGCTTGAGCGATGAGTATCTGCGCGAGATGGCCGCGCACTTCTCGGCACAGCACCCACCTTACCCGGCGCCTCCGGCGCCTGCGGTGGACGCACCCACCCTTGAGCGCGGCAGGCAACTGGTCAAGGCGGGCGATCCAGCCCGCCGCTTGCCTGCCTGCGCGCAATGCCATGGCGAGGCGCTGATGGGTGTGGAGCCTGATGTGCCAGCGTTGCTCGGTTTGCCCCGCGATTACCTCAATGCGCAGTTCGGTGCATGGCGCAACGGGGCACGCAAGGCTCATACGCCGGATTGCATGGGCGAGATCGCTCATCGCATGGCCTCCAATGACATCGCAGCGGTCACGGCCTGGCTCGCCGTGCAACCGGTGCGGCCACAGGCCCGCGCGCAGGCCGCTCAGCCCGATGTGGCGAGGCCTGTGCCGTGCGGGGCGCCGTCGCTTAGCGTGGCCCAAAGTTGGGAGCAGGCAGTCGTGCCGGACGTACGCTCGAATGACCCGGTGGCACGCGGCGCGTATCTCGCCCGCGCAGGTCATTGCGCCGGCTGCCACACCGCGCGCGGCGGCGAGCCCTACGCGGGTGGACGCGCCATTGCAACGCCCTTTGGCGAGGTGTATGCCACCAACCTCACGCCTGACCCGAGCACCGGTATCGGGGCCTGGAGTGCTGAAGACTTTTGGCGCGCCATGCATGAAGGCCGATCGCGCAACGGGCGTGCGCTGAACCCGGCCTTTCCCTATACCGAGTACACACGCATCACACGCGCCGACTCGGATGCGCTGTTTGCATGGTTGCGAACGCTTGCGCCAATCAGGCAAGCCAATCGCGAGCAGGCGCTGCGATTTCCGTTCAACATGCCGCTGGCTGTTGAGGCCTGGCGTCTGCTGTATTTCCGCCCACAGCCTTTCAAGCCTGACCCGGCACGTGATGCGACATGGAACCGGGGTGCATATCTCGTACAGGGGCTTGGGCACTGTGGCGCGTGTCACACGGCGCGCAATGCGCTGGGCGCGCCCACGGGCGAGCCGTTCGGTGGCGCAGAGCTGACCGGGTTGGGATGGCATGCGCCTTCGCTCACGCGCGGTGATGCCGGGGGCGTGGGCGCCTGGCCGCTTGACCAAACGGTTGCCTGGTTGGCTGGCGGGCGCTCTGCGCAGGCGGTCGCCACCGGCCCCATGGCAAGAGTGGTGAGCGGCAGTCTGCAGTACCTTGAGCCCTCCGACCTGCAGGCCATGGCCACTTATCTGCGGTCGCTGCAAACTGCTGCGCAATCCCCGTCAGCGTCGGCCACGCGTAACACCGTCACCCGTATCGATGCGGGCTATCTCGCCCAGGGTGAGCAACTCTATGGCCGGCATTGCGCTGATTGCCATGGTCGTGATGGCGAAGGCGTGGCATCACGCGGCATTGCGCTGGCGGGCAATCGCACGCTCACCCAGCGCTCGCCCACCAACACGCTGCGCTCAGTTCTGCATGGTGGTTTTGCGCCGGATACGCGGCTCTCGCCACGCCCACCGGGTATGCCGCCCTTTGCGCAGCAACTCACCGACCGCGAGGTGGGTGCGCTGGTGAGTTATGTGCGCAATGCCTGGGGGCACGGCGCATCGGGTGTTGAGGTGCGGTCGGTGAACGTACTGCGCCCGATTCCGGTGGAGTGAAGGGCCAGCGCGCCACCGCGCTGCATGCAAATTGGAAACGCTACGGGCCATGCAGGCCGGTGTTAGCCTCGATGCCGTCCGATCCCTGGCCTGCTCATGATGACCTCAACCCGCCCCACTGACCCTGCGCCCACCTTGTCGCACCAGTGCTTCTACAGCGGCACCGACGCCCATCCGATCTATGTCGATCGTCTGGGCCGCACCGATGCCGTGCTGACCGCGTCGAGTCCTGCACCGATCGTGATGTTGCATGGCGCGTTTCACACCGGCGCCTGCTATCACACCACTCCCGATGGACGTGAAGGCTGGGCGCCATGGTTTGCGCGACAGGGGCGAACCGTCTACGTCGTCGACTGGCCGGGCCACGGCCGCTCGCCTCGGCGCGATGATTTCGCGCAGCTGTCCGGACGCACGATGGCCGAATCGATCGCGGTTCTGGTGCAGCAGGTGGCGCGCGAAGAAGCGGCGCCGGTGGTGATGGCGCATTCGGCTTCCGGGCCGATGGCGTGGTGGCTCGCCGAACAGCATCGCGCGTCGGTGGCAGCTGTAGTGGGGGTTGCACCCGGGGCGCCCGGAAACTTATTGCCCGAGTTGCCGGATGATCCGCTTCGTATTGCGGCGCTGAGCCACGACGAGTCATTGGGTTGCCCGATGTACAGCCCGCTCGATCGGCCTGTGCAGGTCGGGCCTGAGTTCATGCGCAGCTTTTGGGCCAATGCACCCCGCTTTCCGCATGCAGCGTTCCAGGCCTATGCCCGCTCGGTCGTCGCCGAGAGCGCACGGCTGGTCAACGAGCGATTCAACATCGGCGGCACCGCCCTGCGGATCGAACGCCCGCAGCGGGTGGGCGAACGCCCGGTGCTGGTCGTGACAGGCCCCCTTGATCCTCGCCATCCGCGCGCTGCAGATGAAGCGGTGGCGACATTTTTTGGCGGTGAGTTCATGTGGCTGCCTGACCTGGGCATCGATGGCAACGGTCATATGCTCATGATCGAGGACAACAACCTGCAGATCGCCGAACGCATTGAGCGTTGGCTGAGTGCCAGGGAGCTCTAGCTCAGTCAGCGTGCCCCGGCGTTATACCCGGCCTCGTGCCCAAGATGGTCCTGCACCATGGTCTTGGCTTCAGTGCGCACCATCTCCATGAAAGCGCGGGCCGAAGGCGAGATCTGCTTGCCCACCGGATAGACAAACTGCCAGGGCCGCTGGACAGGGAAACCGTGGATGTCCAACACGGCGAGGTTGGGATTCTCGGTGTCCAGCCCGAGCGTGTAGCGCGACAGGATCGACACGCCCAGACCCGCGAGGATTGCCTGACGTACCGCTTCATTGGTCGACAGTTCCATGCGCACACTCGGCTCGAAGCCCGCACGATCAAAGACCTCCCAGGCGACCATGCGGGTGCCTGATCCGGCTTCGCGCATCAGGAACGGTTCATCGACCAGCGATTCAATCGGCAGCCCCCGCTGGCTCGCGAGCGGGTGATCTGCACGAGCAAAGACCACCAACGGGTTATCCAGGATCGGCTGGCAGACCACCTCCTGGTCGGTGGGCGGGTTGGCGAAAATGTACAGATCATCTTCGTTGCGAGTGAGTCGCTCGATCAGACCTTGTCGGTTGTAGATCTGCAGGGACACTTCCACGCCAGGATGGCGCGCCATGAAACTGGCAAGCAGTCGGGGGGCGAAATACTTGCCCGTGGTACTGACTGCGAGTTTCAGTCGCCCGCTTTCCAGGCCGCGCAGATGCGACAGGTTATTGTCGATCTTGGAGAGCGTGTCGAAGATTTCGGTGCAGCCGTCATAGAGCACCCGACCGGCAGCGGTCAGATGGATGCGTCTGCCGACCTGCTCGAACAGCGCAAGACCCAGCGTATCGGAGAGCTTCTTGATTTGTGTGGAGACCGTGGGTTGCGCCATGTGCAGCGATTCACCCGCACGGGTGAAGCTGCCCAGGCGTGCAGCAGCTTCGAAGACGGCCAGCTGTGGCAATAAGCCGTGACGAAGCAGTTTGCGGATATTGCTGTAGGGCATGGAACGCCTTTGCGGTGAGATGAAACGCGACCGTGACCCAGCCTAAACCGTATAACATGCAGGAGATTGGCGTACCGGGCATCGCTGACGGCGCCGTCTCTCACGGTAAGTCGTAATACACTCGCCGGTTGATGTAGTACGGCGTCGCGAAATGAGACTGTACGCGGCGCCTTCAGGTCAAAAACAAGTCGAAAATAATCCGCTCATTGCATCAGGTGAGGGTTTCGCCGTGGATCTCGTGCTGTCTTCCGAATTTTTGTCTGCCCTTCTGGCTATCGTGGTCATTGACCTTGTGCTGGCCGGGGACAACGCCATCGTGATTGCGCTGGCTGCACGCAACCTGCCGCCCAACCTTCAAAAGCGCGCGATCATCTGGGGCACTGTGGGCGCTATCGTTGTGCGAAGCGCCATGACCGTTGCAGTCGTTTGGCTGCTGAAGATCCCCGGGCTCATGCTCGCAGGCGGCGCTCTGCTTGTCTGGATCGCCTACAAATTGCTCACAGACGATGGTGGCGATGAATCAGAGCACGGCACAGGGGCCACGACATTCTTTGGTGCAATGAAAACCATCGTGATTGCCGATGCAATCATGGGGCTGGACAACGTTCTGGCGGTGGCCGGGGCGGCTCAGGGCAGCTACCTGCTCGTGGTGCTCGGCCTTCTCATCAGCATTCCCATTGTCATCTGGGGTTCAACATTGATTTTGAAGTGGGTCGAGCGTTATCCCTCGATCGTGTACATCGGCGCGGGCGTGCTGGCTTGGACGGCGGTCAAGATGATGACCAGCGAACCGCTCGTGAAGCCGGTGCTTGAGCAGCATGGCTGGATCACACCGCTGCTCTATGTGCTCGTGGTGGGTGGCGTGCTGGGTGGGGGCTGGTTAGCCCAGCGCCGGCGCAAGATGGGATGAGACGCGGCCGATAGACCGGTCACCCCCGACACTAAGCTGCGCGCGGGAGCCGCTTCAGCTCACGGGCACGAAGCGGTCGTTGATCAGCGTGGTGAGCACACCACTGCGAATGTCAAAGCGAAAGCCCTGCAGCTTGAGCGCGCCAGCTGAGACCGCTTCGGCAATCCAGGGGAAGGTGCCAAGGTTCGCCAGCGACAGACGGACCACCTCCAACTCGCAGCTGTGCAGCATGTCGTCAATGCTGAGCTGGCGCGGCACCGCGTCGAGCGCAGGTTCGGCAATGCGCATCCAGGGTTCGACAAAGTCACGGGCCACGCCGGGTGCGCCTTCGACCATGGCCCGAATGCCCCCGCACAGCGCATGGCCGAGCACGGCAATGCGCGCCACCTTCAACACCCGCACGCCGAACTCCAGTGCAGCGCTGGTGCCGTGATAGCCGGAATCGGGTGAGTACGTGGGCACCAGGCCTGCCACATTGCGTACAACGAAGAGCTCGCCCGGTCCCGCGCCAAAAATGGTTTGCGGGTCAACGCGCGAATCGGAGCAGGCAATCACCATGGTCTCGGGATTCTGGCCACGCTGGGCCAGCGCCACATAGCGATCGCGCTCGGCCGGCCAGGTATTGGCGCGAAATCGCAGATGACCTTCAATGAGTGGATCCATAGCGTCAGGCGGCTCCTCGTCGAGCAAGACGCACGGGCAGGTGGCTGGGGTTCATGGTGAGCGCAAAGATTTCTTCGACGCTCGACGGATCGTCTTCAAAAGACAGCTCAAAGTTCTTCACGATCATCGAGGTCGCCATGCGTATTTCGCACAGGGCGAGGTAGCGGCCCGGACACAGACGCGGGCCTGCGCCGAAGGGGAAGATCTTGCGGCCTTGTGATTCGAGCCCTTCGGGTCGCGATGTGTGTTCGGCAGGGCTCGACGCCAGCCAGCGCTGCGGATCGAAGCGCTGCGCGTCGGGGAAGTGCGCATCGTCCAGCCCGGCGCTGCGCATCAGGCCGAACACGCGAGAGCCGGCGGGCACCGAGACATCTCCGATGACACGGTCACGCAAGACTTCGAATCCGGCGAGGGGCGCCACCGGCTTGATCCGCATGGCTTCCATCGCCGCTGCCTCGATGTAGTTCAGACCTCCCAGCCGATCGAAGCGCTCGGCCATGGGCGCGCTGCCGAGTACAGCATCGGCTTCGGCGCGCGCCTGCGCGGTAGCGTCGGGATGGGTGGACAGGAAATAAAGCAGCCAGCCCAGTGTCGTGGCGGCTGTGTCTTCTCCCGCGAAAACCAGCGTGATGGCATTGCCGATCACATCTTCATCGGTAAAGCCCGAGCCGGCTTCGTCGCGTGCCACGACCATCGCTTCGAGCATGTTCGAGGGCCGTTCACGCAAGGCCGGGTTGGCCGCCAGACGCGAGCGCGACTGGGCGATGAAGCCCTGCACGCGCTCGGTGATGCGACCGACCATGCGGTCGGCTTCGCGATCGATTGGCAGTTTGAGCCAGTTCCAGTAGCGCACAGGCAGCACCATGCGCCGCCCGATCATGGTGAACATCAGCTCGACATCGCGTTGCAGCGGGTCGTCGTCGCTTTGCAGGACGTTTGAATCGGCCCCGAAGGACAGCGCCATGACAATGTCCATGGCCCAGGCTTTGAGATCGCGTGCCACCAGGGGCTGACGACCTGCGTCAAGCGCCTCCTGCCAGCGCTGCAGCAGCCTGCCCGTCATGCGTTCCATGGTCGGGAAAAAATGCCTCACGGCTTCGGGCGTGAGCGCACGCATCACCAGCTTGCGCTGATTGCGCCACCGCTCGCCTTCGGCACTGAACACGCCATTGGCCCCAAGCTCGTCCGCCGTCAGGCGCAGGGTGCGACTGCGCGCCAGGCCCTCGGGGCGATCACGCAGCAACTCGCCCAGCAACCGATGGTCATTGATGACCATGACCGATTCGCCAAGCATGCGAAACCGATACAGGGGGCCGTATTGCCTGGCCCAACCCTCGAGCGTGGCGTGAAATCTGGATGGGGTGATCTGCCGGGCGTTGCCCAGCAAGGGCAGCCCCGGCGGGCAGGGCAGGTCGTCGATGCGTCGCAGCGCGGGTGGCGCGGTGGCTGCCATCAGCCTAGCGTGACGCGTCCGCGCGGCGTCTCGAAGCTGGCCGACAGGCCGGGTGCGTCCGATTGTTCCCAGTCGATGGGTACGGGCGAAACAATGTCCGGGCGACGCTCGATCACGCCGTTTGCGCCGCGCACGGTGAAGCGCGTCAGCCGCACACCGGCGTCGGGCAGACGCGCGGCAGGGTGTTGATCAGCGGGCACATCCCATTGAATGAGCGTGGGCAGCAGGCCATCTGCAGGCGGGCGCCCGCCGGTGGAGGCGCAGATGCGCCAGCGCAGCGCGCCGCGTGTCATGGGGATGGGTTTGCCGGGCAGGTATTTCAGGCTGGCGAGTGCGGCGTCCATGTCGTCGGTGCGGCACAGGAAATGCACCAGCTGCGGCGAACGCTTCAGGCGCGCCTGCATGGCCGGGTCATCAAGCATGAACGAGCGTGGCTGTGCCGGGTCGGGCTGCGTTGGGTCGGCCGCAATCAGTTCAAGATAGGTGCCTGACCCCAGCTGCAGCAGCTTGTTGTGAGTGCCGCGGCCTTCGTGCTGCCCTCCTGCAGACAGGGGCACGCCCAGGCGTTCGCGCAGCCAGGCTTCGCCACTCTCCAGGTCGGTGGCGGCCACCACCAGATGGTCGAGTTCGATCTTCATGCAGCGCCCCCAAGTAGAATGCAGGGATGTTAACCGAACACAAAGAGCGCCTTGCACAGGCTCTGGAAGCCGCCGCAGTGCAACTGGCCAGCGCCTCGGGCGATGCACAGACCATCGAAACCGTGGGCCGTGCCCGCGCCCTGCTGGAGCGACCCAAGCAAAGCGGTCATGGCGATCTGGCGTGCAGCCTGGCGCTGCAGGTGGCCAAGCCCCTGAAGAGCAATCCGCGCGCGGTGGCTCAGTCACTGCTCGATGCCTTGCGCGCATCACCCGCGGGCCCGCTGATCCAATCCGCCGACATTGCCGGGCCTGGTTTCATCAATCTCACCCTGACCGCACAGGCCAAGCGCGAAGTGCTGGGGCGTGTATTTGCAGGTGGCGAGCGCTACGGGTGCCATGCGGCGGGCGCAGGCCAGAAGGTGCTGGTCGAGTTCGTCTCGGCCAACCCGACCGGGCCACTGCATGTAGGCCATGGTCGTCAGGGCGCACTGGGCGATGCGATTGCGGCGCTGTACGAAGCGGGCGGCTGGCAGGTCCAGCGCGAGTTCTACTACAACGATGCCGGTGCGCAGATCGCCAACCTGGCGCTCTCGGTACAGGCACGCGCCAAGGGGCTGACGCCCGAGGACCCGAGTTTCCCGCCTGATGGCTATCGCGGTGAATACATTGCCGAGATTGCGCGCGACTATCTTGCAGGCCGCACGGTGTCGGCGCGCCGCGTAGAGCCGGTCACCGGGGCAGGCGATGTTCAGGATCTTGATGCCATCCGGCGCTTTGCCGTGGCCTATCTGCGTCACGAGCAGGATCTGGATCTGCAGGCGTTCGGTGTGCAGTTCGACATGTATTACCTCGAGTCCTCGCTCTACACCGAGGGCAAGGTGGCCGCTGCGGTCGAGGGCCTGGTGAATGCCGGTCGCACCTATGAGCAGGACGGCGCGCTGTGGCTGCGCTCGACCGACTATGGTGACGACAAGGACCGCGTGATGCGCAAGTCCGAGGGTGGCTACACCTATTTTGTGCCTGATGTGGCCTATCACGTCAGCAAATGGGAGCGGGGTTTCACCAAGGCGGTCAATATTCAGGGATCGGACCATCACGGCACGATTGCACGGGTGCGCGCCGGCTTGCAGGCCTTGAACATTGGCATCGCGCCGGGCTTTCCGGACTACGTGCTGCACAAGATGGTGACGGTGATGCGCGGTGGCGAGGAGGTGAAAATCTCCAAGCGTGCGGGTTCATACGTGACGCTTCGCGATCTCATTGAATGGTCGGGCGGCATCGGCCCAGATGGCACGCTGCCCGAGGGCTTGAGCCGCGAAGATGCCTTGCGTCGCGGTCGCGATGCCGTGCGCTTTTTCCTGATCCAGCGCAAGGCCGACACCGAATTTGTCTTCGATGTCGATCTGGCGGTGTCGCGCTCCGACGAAAATCCGGTGTACTACGTGCAGTACGCGCATGCGCGCATCTGCTCGGTGCTTGCGCAATGGCAGACCACTCACCCTGGTATGCATGAAGCTGCGCTGCAGGGCGCGGACCTGAACCCCCTTGAGGGCGCGCGCGAATTTGCGCTGATGGGTCGCCTGGCCGAATACCCCGATGTGCTCAAGGCGGCGGGCGATGAACTGGCCCCGCACACACTCGCCTTCTGGCTCAAGGATCTGGCGGCCGACTTCCACGGGTACTATAACGCCGAGCGTTTTCTGGTCGACGATGCCCGTGTGCGCGATGCACGCCTGGCCCTGCTGCTGGCCGTCAGGCAAGTGCTGCGCAATGGCCTGTCCCTGATCGGTGTCTCGACCCCCGAACGCATGTGAAGGCGCGGAAATGGCTAAATCAGTGCGACAGGACCTCTCCAGCAAAGCATCGGCCCGACCGGCTGCCGTGAACCGGCCGCGAGGCAAGGGCGGTGTGATGGCGGGCCTGCTGATCGGCCTGCTGGTGGGCCTGGCGCTCGCGGTAGCGGTCGCCGTGTACATGTCGCGGTCATCCTCGCAACTGTCTGACAAGACACGCCGCGCGCCTGAGCGTGTGAGCGAACCGGCGCCCGGGCAGGAGTTGCCCGACCCCAACCGTCATGCGCAGACCGTGAAGTTGCCGCAAACCGAACCGCCGGTTGCGCCCGAGCCGGCGCAGCCCGCAGAGCCTGAGACCGCACCTGCACCGCCTGCGGCGCAGGGCGGCGAGTCGGCTGATCCGAACAGCGCCCAACCCGGCGCGGCTGGGGGCGCGACCACCACCGAAGCGCCCCCCTGGTCGCCGCCAGCCTTGCCGGGAGCGGGACCGTCTGGCACCGCAGCACTTGAAAATCCGGCCGAGAAGTCCACCTACGTTTTGCAGGTGGGTGCTTTCAAGGGCCAGGAAGACGCCGAGAGCATGAAGGGCAAGCTCGCGCTGATCGGCTTTGAAGCGCGCATTCAGTCGGCCGAGGTCAACGGGGTCACGTTCTACCGCGTTCGGGTGGGTCCGTACGGTCAGCTTGACGACATCAACCGCGCACGCAGCCGCCTGGCCGAAAATGGCATCGAGGCGTCAGTCGTGCGACAGCGATAAGGACATCCGCATGAAACGATCCGCACGCCGCGCAGCAGTGGCCACTCTGGGCCAAGTCGCCCTGATCGGTCTGGCCCCCACGCTCACTTCGGGTGTGGCCTTCGCACAGGGCGGCACCGGCGAAGGGTTTGAATTCAAGTCGGTCAAGCCTACCGCGCCTGTTGATGCGGCGGCCGGCAAGATCGAAGTGGTTGAGTTCTTCTGGTACGGCTGCCCGCATTGCTATCAACTGGAGCCTGCGCTCAAGGAATGGGTCAAGCGCCTGCCCGCAGATGTGAGCTTTCGCAAGGTGCATGTGCCCTGGCAAGTGCAGGCGCATCAGCAGCTGTTTTTCACGCTCGACAGCATGGGTTTGGCCGGCTCCATGAGCGACAGGGTGTTTGCTGCCATTCATAACGATCGCAACAAGCTCGATACCCCTGAAGCGATGGCGGATCTGTTGGCCAGGCACGGCGTCGATCGCAAGCAGTTCCTCGATGCCTATGCGTCATTCGGTGTGCGCACGAAAGTGCAGCGTGCGCGCGAGCTGGCTGCAGCCTACAAGATCGAGGGTGTACCTACCTTCGGTGTGGCCGGGCGCTTTGTGACTTCGCCCTCGATGATGGGATCGAACGGCGCTGCGCTCAAGATGGTCGAGACGCTGGTCGATCGGGTGCGCAAAGGGGCCTGAGCCTCGTGCGCGCGGTAAGCCGACATGGTGGTCTGGAGGTTCGGCGACCGTCCCGGTGAGCCGTATGCAAGGCCTGCTCAGCAGGGCAGGCCCTTGCGTATCGTCAGTCTCGTCCCCAGCCTGACCGAGTTGCTCTTTGAACTGGGGCTTGGCCAGCATGTGGTGGGGCGCACCGGGTTTTGCGTGCACCCGGCCAACGCCGTGCGGGCCGTTCAAAAGGTTGGCGGCACCAAATCGGTCGATGTGGATGCCGTGCTCGCGTTGTCGCCCACGCACCTCATCGTCAATGTCGATGAAAACGAGCGACCCACCGTTGAGCGCCTGGCACGCGACGTTCCGGAGGTGGTGGTGACCCATCCGCTCAAGCTGGCGGATAATCTCGCCCTCTACGAAAGTTTCGGTGAGCGCTTTGGCCGTGAGCATGAAGCGCGTCGACTCGCCCAACGCTTCAACAATGCGCGCCAATCGCTGGCCGCCATGCAGTGGCCGCAGCGCGACGCGGTCTACCTGATCTGGAAGGACCCCTGGATGACCGTTGCCCCGGAGACCTACATCGCGGACATGCTTGCGCAGGTCGGACTGCGTGCGCTGGCGCCCGAGTCGGAACGCCGGTATCCGCAAATTGATTGGGCGCAGTGGCCGGCCTGGGACAGCGCGCGCCTGTCGCACGGCGATTCGCCTGCGGTGGTGCTGTTTTCAAGCGAGCCGTATCGATTCTCTGCGCAGCATGCACAGGCTTTCGCGCAGCAGCAGGGGATTGATCCACAGCGCTGCCTGCTGGTCGACGGTGAGATGCTGTCCTGGTACGGTCCGCGCGCCATTGAGGGTTTGCATTATCTTGGCGTGCTGCGTGCGCGCATGGAGCAGCGTGCGCCATGATGAATCGCCTCGTACGACGACTGAGCCCGCGTGCCGCTTGGCTCTGCGCAGTGGGCGGCCTGATGCTGTCGGGGTGCGGCACGGTGGCACCGGTCCCCAGTGCTCTCGCCAGCGTCGCGCGCGACACACCGCCGATGTCTGCGCAGACGGGTGTTGCTGTGTCGAGCGAGCCTGTGGGGCCGGTTGCGACAGTGCAGGCTGCGCCGGTCTCGGCAGCCGGGCCAGACCTGGCAATGGCGCCGTCTTCGGGCGTATCGCAGGCCGCGACGCAGGCCGCGACGCAGGCTGAGGCTGAGGCATCGGCGCCTGTGCCGCCCGCTTCGGAAGAGGTCTCGCCCGCTCCAATCGCCGCGCCTGCGGACCCTGCGCCTCTGGTGCTCTCCCCAACCGATCCGGTGCCACGGATCGAGCCTGCGCATCGAGGCGCCAACCGGCCCTATCAGTTAGCCGGTCGACAGTATGTGCCGCGCACGGATCTCACCGAGCATCGTGAGCGCGGGGTGGCGTCCTGGTACGGCCACGCCTTTCATGGGCGGCCGACGTCCAGTGGCGAGCGCTTTGACATGCATGGGCTGAGCGCAGCGCACAAGACCCTGCCGATCCCGAGCTATGTGCGCGTCACCCATGTGCGCAACGGGCGAAGCGTTGTGGTGCGCGTGAACGATCGCGGTCCCTTTTCCAAGGACCGGGTCATCGATCTGTCTTTGGGCGCAGCACAGCGACTGGGCATCACGCAAAGCGGCACTGCCGAAGTCGAACTGCAATTGCTCGCCGCACCCCAAGGTTATTCAAGCGTCATGGTCGCCAGACGCGCGGGCGCACCGATGACTGCCAGCGCCGGCGCTTCGCTCAAGGCTAGTGCTCGCACGGTCGCATCAGACAGCAGCATGTCTTTGACCGCGCCTTTGTCCTCCAGGACCCCAGCGCCCTGATCGCTTTCAGTGCACAAGTAGCAATGCGCGGCACACCTCAGGCGTTGTCCGCGTAGTCGGTGTCGACTTCGGATTCAGAGGCTGCACGCCCGCGCAGCGCCACTGCGCGCTTGTACAGATCATTGGCGCGTAGCCCGCTGGCCTGTGCGGCCAGTCGGGCGGCCTGACGCACCGGCAAATCAGCGCACAGTGCACGCAACAAGGCATCCATCGGCACGGCCTCTGTGGTGGGCAGGGCGTCTGCAGAAGGTGCCGCATCGATGGCGATCACAAATTCTCCGCGTTTGCGATCCGGATCTTGCGCCAACCAGTGAGGCAACGTGCCCGCAGCGGCACGGTGGATTTGCTCAAAGCGCTTGGTGAGTTCGCGACCGACCACCACCATGCGCTCGGGCTCCAGTGCCTTGGCCAGATCGTCCAGTGTCTCGGCAATGCGGTGCGGCGATTCATAAAAGACCACCACGTCCTGGCTGCCAGCCAGTTCCTGAAGCCGCTCGCGACGCGCGGCGGCGCGTGCTGGCAGGAAACCTTCGAAGCGAAAGCGCGGTTCCAGAAACCCTGCGGCTGACAGCAAGGTCACGACCGCAGACGGCCCCGGCACCGGGATCACCGGCAGGCCGGCTGCGTGTACAGCGGCTACGACGCGCGCACCCGGATCGCTGATGCCCGGCGTGCCTGCGTCACTGATCAACGCAACCGCCTGCCCCGCGCGGATTCGCTCTACAAGCGCCTGTGCCGTACGCGCCTCGTTGTGCGCGTGGCAGGCGATCAGGGTGGGACGCGCACCGATATGGTCCAGCAACTGGCGCGAGACCCGCGTGTCTTCGGCCCCCAGCGCATCGACCCGCCGTAAGACATCGGTCGCCCTAAGACTGAGGTCTGAGAGGCGGCCGATCGGCGTGGCCACTACGTATAATCCGGGGCTGAGCGCGTCCGTTTCAGGGCGAACAGAATCTTTTTCCAGGGGCGTCATGCGATCTCGTCGTTCGGTGCTGAGCGCCATCCTGATGGGCGGACTGGCCGGTCCATTGTCGGCGCTTGCGCAGACACGAGCAAACAATGAGGCGCCCGTTGTGCGGGCACGCTTTGGCAGCGGACCCACGATTATCGCCGTACTGGTGCCACCCAAGGGCGGCCTGTTTGATCGCGCCACTGATTGTCTGCTCGCAGGCATTCGTGCAGCCCATGCTGTCGATGGCACTGAGGTCAGTGTGCAAGCCATCGAAACCCAGGACGAACCCATTGCATTGGGCGAAACCCTGGCGCGCCTCAAGGAGCAAGGGGTGGCCATGGCCATCGGGCCCATCACCCGTAACGGCGCCAACGGGCTCCTCACCTTGGGTGAGCAGCCATTGCCCACGCTCGCATTGAACTTGCCCGAAGGCGATATCCCGCCCGGCTCCCAGGCGGTCTATCTGAATCTCGCCACCGAGTCCGAAGCGCGCCAGGTGGCTGCGCTGGCGTTTGCGCAGGCCCTGCCCAAAGCGGTCAGCCGGCGTCCGCGGGCGGTCACGCTGGTGGCCGATGCGCGAGTCGCGCTGCGCAGTGCCGTGGCGTTCAGCGAAGAATGGGTGTCGCTTGGCGGCGAACTGATCGACCCAGTCGAGTTCGAAGGCCCACGCCCCCCGCGTGACCTGCGCGCGCGCTTTGGTCCCACCGCACCCGATGTGGCGTTCGCAGCCATGACCGCAGAGCAGGCTCGTACGCTGCGCCGGGATCTGGGCAAGGACGTTGCGCTCTGGAGCACGTCTATGGCCAGCATCGGCGCCAATCCGCTGACCCGCCTGTCTGAACTCGACGGCATGCGTCTGCTGGAGATGCCCTGGAACGTCCAGCCCGAGCATGTGGCCGTCAAAGCGCACCGGAAGGCGCCGTCCAGCTACACCATCGAACTGCAGCGTCTGTATGCCATTGGCATCGATGGGTATCGGTCGGCGCGGCAACTGCTGATCGAGCCCAAGGCGTTTGAATTGGATGGGGTCACCGGCAGCCTGCGCTTCGATCGTTCGCAAGCGGCCCGCATCGATCGCACCTCGGTGCCGGTTGTCTATCGCGGTGGCAAGGTCATCGCTGACAGCTCGATGGCCTGACCGCGACCGGCCGCACCTGATCGCATCGCGTCGGTCTCACACCTTTGCAATCGTGCCAACCCCTTTACAGGCACGCGGGTTTGATGCCGAGGCGCGCGCACTGGAGCTCTTGCGTCATCACGGCCTGCTTCCGGTCGATCGCAATGTGCGATTCAAGGCGGGCGAGATCGACCTCATCATGCGCGATGGCGCAGAATGGGTGTTTGTTGAAGTCAGAGCCCGCGGCCAGGCGCGCTATGGGGGTGCCGCTGCAAGCGTCGGATGGCGCAAGCAGCAGCGGGTGGCTCGTGCAGCGCAGCTCTACTTGTTGCGCAGGTTCGGTCAGTCCCCCTGGCCTGCATGCCGATTCGACGTCGTGGCCTTTGAGGCCGACGAGCCCCGCTGGATTCGCGCCGCGTTCACGCCAGGCTGATCGCGCCGTGCGCGGGTCGTTTGCGCCGATATAATCCGCCCGCACGGCATGTCTGCCGCAGCGTCTGTGCTGCTGTCCCTGACGGACGGTCCTTATTCGGAGCGAATGTATGCATCCTCATCGTCGACGCGTCACCACTGCGCTGGTCCTGGCCCCCATGGCCTTGTCGGGCTGCGCGCCAGTCGTGGCCACGAGCATGGCGGTGGGCAGTTTTGCGGTCATCGATCGCCGGACTCTGGGTACGCAGACCGATGACACCGAAATTGAATTGCGCGCCTCCGGCCGTCTGCCCGATGCTATCCGGGGCGCGCGAGGGGTGTCGGTCACGAGCTACAACCGCAGTGTGCTGCTGACCGGACAGGTGCCTGATCCTGCAGCGAAAGCCGATGCGGAGCGCGCCGTGCGCCAGGTCAATGGCGTCAGGAACGTGTTCAACGAGCTGGAGGTGGGCCCGCGCGTGTCCTTCGCCACCATCGCCAATGACACGCAACTTACCGCGCGTGTGAAGGGAGCGTTCCTTGAGCAAAAGGTCCTCGACACCAATGCGGTGAAAGTCGTGACTGAAAACGGCGTGGCCTATCTCATGGGGCTGGTCACCCAGCGCGAAGGCCCGGCCTACGCCACCGCAGCCAGCCGTGTGTCAGGTGTGCGGCGGGTCGTCACGCTGTTCGACTACATCAGCGACGAAGACCTCGCGCGGATTCGCGCACGCTGATCCTCAGCACTTCGCGCGCGGCGGCGCGCGCCAGGCCCCTGCGCGCCGTCGCGCTCGCAGGGCATCCGGCCGTTCAATCGCTGTAATCGCACGCCGGTCGTGCGTGCGAGCAATGCGTGCGCCTCGTTTCGGCCGCGCGCAACCGTCAATCGGTCTGCGCATCGGGCGGCTGCCGCCCCTTCATTAGGCTTGCCGCTTGATCAGCCTTGGCGCAGTGTCGCGCCACATCACGTCGACGTGACCTGGACCCAATTCGTTCGCCAACTCGGCCAGTCCGAGCGTGCCCTGCGCAAGCTGCGCCAGCTGCATGCTCTGGTCAATCTGCTGCGGCTGGTTGCGTTTGCAGGATTGATCGGCGCGGCAGTGGATTTCGCAGCCGGCCCGACCTTTGGCGGTGTGGTGGCGGGCGCTGCGGTGATCGGCTGGCATGCCTGGATGGCCTGGCGGCATCACACGCGGATGCGTCATGACTTGCCGGACGTGGTCCGCAGGCTTGGCGCACAACCTCTGGATACGCTGGGCAACCCGCTTGAGCGCAGGCTGCAAAATCTGCTGGAGGAACTTGCGCTGGCCGCTCATGTGGGTGTGCCCCGCGGGTTCGTGATGGACCACACCGATGCCATCGATGGGCTGACACTAGGACTGGATCGCAACAACACTGCTGTGGTGGTTACGCGCGGTGCCCTGACCCGACTGACACGTGAAGAACTGCGCGGACTGCTTGCCCACGAGATTGCGCATGTGGTGAACGGCGATGTCCGCACAGCCACCTACGTGCTGGGCCTGAATCAGGGACTGCGGTGGCTCGCTGCGCACGGCGAGTCCCGGCGCGCGCAGCCTTGCGCAGGCGTGCTTGACCGCATGCTGGCCCGCGTATGCATCCTGCTGGGTGCGCCGGGCGTGGCGACAGCCCGGCTGATCGAGGCAGGCCTGCCGGCCGAACGTGACCTGCAGGCCGATGCCCTGGCGGTTGCGCTGATCGGCGATGCGCAGGGATTGGGATGTGCTTTGCGCAAGGTCGGTACGGAACCCATGACGCAGGACCCTGCGAACGCCACATCAATGATGCCAATGCCTGCCGACTGGTATGCGCTGGGCATGCTGCGTTTTTCGGCGCCGCGCGGCTGGGCCGATGGATCTGCAGCCAACGCCCTGCTTACCGATCGTATTCGTGTGTTGAGCGCTGAACAGACCTTGCCGATTGCCACGAACGTGGCAATCGAACCCAGCCTTGTATCGGAATCGGTGTCTCAGGAACCTGCCTTGCCGGTTCTGGATCTGATGCGCGCGGTGAGCGGATTGCCGCGCAGTGTCCAGGATGCGGTGGCCCGTCCGCGTCGGGTTTGGCTGGAAGGTCCCGAGCCAACCCTGATGCCCAGCGACGACCTGTTGCAGGAGCCGGCATCGCCGACCGCCGTGATGCGACTGATGCGTGCCACGCGTGAGCCTGCTGGCGCTGCCGCGCTGGCGGTTGCGCTGGTGACCGATGCGATGAACGATGAGCGCGCCCCCCTTGCGCAGCCTGCGTGGGGCCACGCGTGGCTTGTCGCTGCGCAGCGGCACGGCGCTATTCGTACAGCCCTCGCGGAACTGCCCGAAGCTTCTTTCCAGGCCTTGCGCTGGCCTTTGCTGGAGCTGGCCTGCGGCCGACTGCGGCCGCTGCCGCTTGCCTCGCGCCAGTCGCTGAGGGTCCTGGTGCGCGAGCAGGCTTTGGGAGGGGGACACTTTGCACCGCGCGCATGGATTCACTGCGTACTGCTTCAGCGCCGTCTGGGCCTGCTGCCCGCAGAAGCCCGCAGTGCTGCTTTCAGCGAGTCCATGGATGCGCGCAGCGTGCGTGTGCTGTGCGCCATCCTGGCGCAGGATGCCGGCCTGGGCGAAGTCAAGGCCGATCGCGCTGCCAATGCCGCGATCCGTGATCTCGCCCTGCCCCCGATCGGCGGCAGCCCGGGCACCCTGTCACTGGACGCACTGGAGCGTGCTGTCGAGCTGGCCGCCTGCTTGCCGGCGCTTGACCGCGTAACGCTCATCGAGCATCTGCAAAGGCTGCTTCCGGTCCATGCGGATGCGCGCTGCGCCGAATTCCTGCGCCTGCTGTGCCTGACGATCGACTGCCCCCAGGTGAGCGCACCGGCGGACCATCAAGGTGTGTCTCAACGCGTTCCCGTCGTGACAAGCCGGTTTGTCGCCTGATGCGGGGCTGACTGCGTCCGATCGGTCCTTCGATCAAGCAGGGCGGCGGCACACCGGTAAGATCGCCCCGTGCCCGACTTGCCCATTCCTCCCACTCCTGAGCCGCCCGGCACCACGCGCCGGTCTCTGGCCGTCTGGACGCTGGCGGCTTTGGGTGCCGGTGCGATCGGCGCTGCAGGCTGGCGGCTGTACCGGGACCAGCCCTTCGCGCCTGGCCCGAAACGGCTGCCGGCACTCGACTACCCGATCATCGACGGTCGACGGATCGGCCCGCAGGACCTGGCCGGGCGGGTGACCCTGGTGCAGTTCTGGGCGACGACCTGCGCGGTCTGTGTGGCCGAAATGCCCGAGCTGATGGCCTTGCATGCGCGCTATCGCGACCGCGGCTTTGAGCTCCTTGCGATTGCCATGCCTTATGACCGGCCGGATCGGGTCCTGGAATTCGCCCGTCGGCGCGCCTTGCCGTTTCCGGTGGCATTGGACCCAATGGGCGCTGCCGTCGCGGCCTGGGGCGGCGTGCAGGGCACGCCCGCAACCTGGCTGGTGGGTCCGGACGGGCGTATTCGTGCCCACTGGCTGGGTGCGCCCAACCTGTCTGTCGTGAGCGCTCGCATCGAAGTCTTGCTGGCGACCCGCAGCGGCTGAACACCCCCGCCCTGCATCTGCACTCAGCCGCCTGTCAGACCACCCCGGCTGCGTGGGCCTGCTGGTCGGCGTGATAGGACGATCGAACCATCGCGCCTACCGCCGCGTGAGTGAACCCCAGCTCATACGCAAAGGCTTCGAAGCGGGCAAAAACATCCGGGTGGACATACCGACGCACCGGCAGGTGGTGCGCACTGGGGGCCAGGTACTGGCCGATGGTGATCATGTCGATGTCATGCGCACGCATCTCGCGCATCGTTTGCAGGATCTCGTCGTCGGTTTCGCCCAGCCCCACCATCAGCCCCGATTTGGTCGGCACACCCGGCACGCGGGTCTTGAAGTCGGCCAGCAGCTTGAGCGAGTGCGCGTAATCCGACCCCGGTCGGGCTTCACGGTACAGGCGCGGTACGGTTTCCAGGTTGTGGTTCATGACGTCGGGCGGCGCCGCCTCCAGGATCGCCAGCGCCCGATCGAGGCGACCCCGGAAGTCGGGCACCAGGACCTCGATGCGGGTGGCGGGCGAGGCCTCGCGTACTGCACGGATGCAGTCGACGAAGTGCTGGGCACCGCCGTCGCGCAGGTCGTCACGATCGACCGAGGTGATCACCACGTAAGACAGTTGCAGGGCGGCGATTGTGCGGGCCAGGTTGGCCGGTTCGTTGACATCCAACGGGTCGGGCCGACCGTGGCCGACATCGCAGAACGGGCAGCGACGGGTGCACTTGTCACCCATGATCATGAAGGTGGCCGTGCCCTTGCCGAAGCACTCGCCAATGTTTGGACAAGACGCCTCCTCGCAGACCGTGTGTAGTGAGTGCTCGCGTAATATGCGCTTGATGTCGTGAAAGCGGCTGCCGGGCGCGGCGGCCCGCACACGAATCCAGTCGGGCTTGCGCAGCACTTCAGTGGCCGGTACGACCTTGATCGGAATGCGGGCGGTCTTGCCGGCGCCCTTCTGCTTGACGGTCGGATCGGGGAGGGGGGCGTCTTGAGTCATGCCTGTTCGATATGTTGCGCGAGGTCAGCGCCGAACTGTCGGGCCACCTCGTCGATGCCGGGCGCCATGCCAGCCACTTGCTGGGAAGTCAGATCGGTGACGGCCAGCCCAGCATACCCGCAGGGGTTGATCCGGCCAAACGGTTCCAGGTCCATCGCCACGTTCAGGGCGATGCCATGGTAAGTGCTGCCCCGGCTGACCTTCAGGCCCAGGGAGGCGATCTTGGCGCCGGGCGTGCCGTCGGCGGCGGGCACGTAGAGCCCCGGCGCACCGGGTTTTCGCACCACCGTCACCCCCCATCGGCCGCAGGTGGCAATGGCCGCAGCCTCCAGCCGGCAGACCAGATCGCGCACGCCCAGACGGCGTCGCTGCAGGTCGATCAGGGAGTAGGCGACCACCTGCCCGGGGCCATGGTAGGTGACCTGCCCACCCCGTTCAGTCTTGATGACGGGGATATTACCGGGAGTGAGCACATGCTCACTTTTTCCGGCCAACCCTTGGGTGAACACCGGGGGATGCTCGACCAGCCAGATCTCGTCGGGTGAGGTCGGGCTGCGCACAGCGGTGAAGTCGCGCATGGCCTGCAGGGTCGGCAGGTAGTCTGCGACGCAGAAAGGACGGATGAGGATCACAGGGCAACCGGTCTGGACTGGCGCACAATGTGCGATGGTAACCGCCCATTCAGAACCCTCATTCGGGAGTGGCCATGCGCGATGCGATGCGGCCGGTCGAGCTGATCGGTGCCGTGATCGGGGAAGGGGCGCCCGACCGGCGAACCCGTGCCGGGCCGGGATCGTTGCGGCAATGGGGCCTGGGCCGACGACTGCTCGAGCGCGGACGTGAAGTGCGCTGGGGCCCGGATGTCGCCTCCGACCTGAGCGCGCTGCCCAGTGGCCCCATGACCGTTGTGGCCGAGTTTTCGCAGCGTCTGGCGGCCCGGGTCAGTGCCTCCATTGAAGCGCACCGGCTGCCGGTTGTGATCGGCGGCGACCATTCCTGTGCGGTGGGCACCTGGAGCGGTGCCGTCGCGGCGCTGCGCCGTCGCCCGCCGCCCACCGACCCTGACGCACTGGACCGCTACCGCAGCGGGCCTCGGCTGGGTCTGGTCTGGATCGACGCCCATCTGGATGCCCATACGCCCGACACGTCCGAGTCGCAGATGCCGCATGGCATGCCGCTGGCCTCACTCCTGGGTTACGGTGCCGAGGCGCTCACGGGGGTGGCGCTGCGTGGCGCCAAGCTCAAGCCAGCCGATGTGGTGCTCATCGGTTGTCGCAGCTGGGAATCGGGCGAAGCCGAACTGCTGGCCCGGCTGGGGGTGCGGGTGATGGCGAGCGACGAAGTGACGCGCCGCGGGTTTGCGGCCTGCCTGTCCGAGGCGATCGCGCGAGTTCGCGAAGGTACTGCTGCCTGGGGCCTGAGCTTCGATCTGGACGCACTTGATCCGGCCGATGCGCCGGGCACGGGCACACCTGTGGAGCGTGGCTTGAGACTGGCCGAAGTGACCGGCGCCCTGCACGGGCTCGCCTGGGACCCTCAGTTGCTGGCCTGCGAGCTGGTGGAATACAACCCCGAACTCGACCGCGACCGCAGCACGGCGCGTGCGGCTGAAGATCTGATTGGGGCGCTGATCGATCGTCGCAGTGCCGGTGCTGCGCTCAGAGCACGACCTTGACCAGCGGATGCGAGGTCAGCTCACGATAGAGCGCATCGAGCTGTTCGCGTGACGTGGCGCGAATGGTGGCGGTCAGACCCAGATAGGTGCCCTGGCGCGAAGGCCGCTTTTCGAGCGTGCGGGCATCAAAGTCGGGGGCATGACGCTGCACGACCTCGATCACCGACTCGATGAAGGCCTCAGTCTGAACCCCCATGATCTTGATCGGAAACGGGGTCGGAAAGTGCAGCAATTCGGACAGCCGTGCGACCCGCTCGCCCACCTCGCCATCAAGACCTGACCCACCGTTGGCGTTCAAGCCATCCGGGCTGCCCCCGCTCATGCGCGTGCCGCTGCCTTGGCGCGCTGATACGCCGCATGCAGACGCGTAAAGACCGGGCCGGGTTTGCCCGAGCCGACCGGCTCGCCATCGAGGCGCGTGATGGCCAGCACTTCCTTGGTGGCCGATGACAGCATCAGCTCATCGGCATGGCGCACGGCATCGCGCGGGATGGCAGTCACTTCAAAGGGGATCCCCTCGGATTCACACAGTTCCTGCAGCAGTCCGTAGCGAATCCCTTCAAGGATGCGACTGTCGCGCGGCGGGGCCAGGACCTTGCCGTGTTGCACCACCCAGATATTGCTCGATGAGCCTTCGGTCAGTTCGCCGTCGCGAAACATGATGCATTCGACTGCTCCGGCATCCAGCGCGGCCTGGCGTGCCAGCACATTGCCCAGCAGCGAGACCGACTTGATGTCGCAGCGCAGCCAGCGCTGATCGGGCAGGCTGACCGCATCCACCCCGTTCTGCAGTTGGGCTGCGGGCACGGGCGCAAGCGGGCTGGTCATGGCGAATACCGTGGGTACGATGCCCTTCGGGAACCCATGGTCGCGCTTGGCGACCCCGCGCGTGACCTGCATGTAGACAAACTGATCGTCCCAGGGGTGACGGGCAATGAGCGCATCGACCAGTTCGCGCCAGCCTGCGGCATCGCGCGGATTGTCGATGCGCAATTCGCCCAGGCTGCGCACCAGCCGTGCATGGTGCTGTGCCCAGCGAAACGGCTTGCGGCCGTAGACCGGGACCACTTCGTAGACCCCATCGCCAAAGATGAAGCCTCGATCGAGCACCGGGATACGGGCTTCCGACAGCGGCATAAAGTCGCCGTTCAGAAACACGGTCTGCTCTGCGAGCGTTTCGGTGGCCATTGCTGGCGCGGGCGAGCCGCCGGGTCCGTTCATGTCGCCTTCTCCTTGGTGTGCAAGCCGCTCAGCGGAACCAGAGCCGAATCGAATCCCAGGTCCGCCCAAACCAGCCCGCCGAGCTGACGGCTTCCAGTGCGATGAGGGGGTGCTCGGCAATCGTCTTATCCTCGAACTGTACCCGCAGTGTTCCGATGCGCTGCCCCTTTTCGACTGGCGCAATCAGGGGCTGGATGCGTTCGATTTCGCCTTTAACCGCCTGGGCCCGACCACGCGGCACGCTCACCATCACGGGCCCGGAAAAGCCGGCCTTGACCAGATCGGCACTGCCTTTGAAGACCGGATAGCTGGCTGCAGCCGTATCGCGCGCGTACAGGCGCACGGTATCGAAGGACACAAAGCCGTAATTGAGCAGCTTTTGTGATTCGATCGTACGGGCTGCTTCCGATGCGGTGCCCAGCACCACCGACAGCAGCCTGCGCTGCACATCGGTCCCGGGCGCAGTGCGCACACTGGAGGCCACCAGGCAGAAACCGGCTGCCTCGGTATGCCCTGTCTTCATACCATCCACCGTCGGATCCACAAAGAGCAAGCGGTTGCGGTTGGGCTGCTTGATGTTGTTGTACGTGTAGTCGCGCTGTGCATACAGCTTGTAGTAATCGGGGTGATCCTCGATCACACGAATGGCCAGCGTTGCCAGATCGCGTGCAGTGGAATAGTGCTGCGCACCTGGAAGACCTGAGGCATTGCCAAACTGGGTTTTGGTGAGGCCCATGCGCTGGGCTTCGCGGTTCATCTGCTGCGCAAACGCTTCTTCAGTGCCGCCGATGGCTTCGGCCAGGATGATGGCGGCATCGTTGCCCGACTGGATGATTAGCCCGTGCAGCAATTCTTCTACGGTGGCCGGGTTGGCCGGATCCACAAACATGCGCGAGCCGATCGCCTTGTGGGCAAGCGGTGAGACCGGCGGGCGGGCGTCGGTGGCGAGCTTCTTTTCCTTGACAGCCGAGAAGGCCAGATAGGCCGTCATCAGCTTGGTCAGCGATGCCGGCTCGACCCGCATGTCGGGGTCGCTCGCGGCCAGCAGCTGGCCGGTGGTCACGTCCATCAGCAGCCAGGAGCGCGCGGCAATTTGGGGCGCATCACGCGGGGCCAGCCCTTGCGTGGCTGGTATGGCCGGGGCAGCGGGTGTGCCGGCGTTGGTCCCGGATGCGGCAGGGGCTGTTTTACCCCGGGGCGGAGCGGCCTCGGTGGGTGCGGCCAGCAAGCCCGCCGTCATGATCATGGCGGCCAGCGCGCGCACCACACGTGCCTCCGAGGCAGCGTGACGGTGCTCACGGACCTGGGGGCGGCGAGGGCTCAGTTCGGGGAGATTAAAACGTGTGGTGCGGCCGGCATGTGGACCCATCGTCGGATCGTCCTGGAACATCCTGAAGGAAGGGGCGCGATTATACGTTCGGAACCACGTCCGCAATGACCTGCGAATAATGTCCAGGCCAGACCTTTGATCGTCCCCGGATGCCGCCGCGTGTGGCCAGGCTCAGCAGCAGGTCAACGCGGTTCAGCCGCCGGGCCCGGTCGGGTGCGTGGCCCGTCGCGCTCCAGCCAGGCGCGGGCTGCGCTTTGCGCCGTACGCGCCAGGCGCGCCGCCTGTTCGTCGCCCGCCCGCTCGCGCACCCGATCAATCACTTCGCGCATGACGGTGCGCATGACAGTGAGATTCACGCAGTCCTGCAACCGGGCCTCGAGCACGCTGCCTGCCGGGCCGAGTTCGCGCTCGACCGCACCGGCCATGCGACGCTTGAAATCCTCGAGCCTGGGGTCATGGCCTTCGGTCATGGTGGCGGGCGCCGGATCACGAATACCCGAGAGCGTGATCAGCCCTTGCATCAGCAGCTCTTCAAGGCGCATCGGCAGCTCGTCGGGGCGCACATTGAGCGGCAGTTGGGCCAGCGTGCGGCGCCCATCGATCAGGCTGAGCAGGCGACGACCCTGCACGCTGATCGCATGCGTCGCATCTTTCAATGCCGCTTCGCCTTGCGCCGTGCGGGCATAGACGAAGCGCGGATCAGGCGAAGCCATGGCCGACCGATCCTTAGCGCAGCGCACGCATCACGAGCTGCTTGATGACAGTGAGCTTGTGATGAAAGAAATGATCGGCGCCAGGAATCACCACAACGGGCAGCGACTGCGGGCGCGCCCAGTCGAGCACGGCCGCAAGCGGCACGGTCTCGTCGGTTTCCCCGTGAATGACCAGCGTGTCGTCTGGCACCTCTTCGATGCCAAAGCGCGAGGCCGCTGTGCCGACAAACACCAGTCTGGCGGCCGGCGTACCGGCCTGTGCCAATCGTGCCGCCACGCGCGACTGCACCATCGTGCCAAAGGAAAATCCGGCCAGCACCAGTGGCAAGTCCGCCCCATCGGGTTCCGCGGCACGCGCCGCTGCAATCACGGCCAGCAGGTCTTCGGTTTCGCCTGTACCCGCGTCATGCACGCCTTCGGAATCGCCTACGCCGCGAAAATCGGGCCGCCAGCACACATAACCCAATGCCAGCAGCGCGCGCGCCAGGGTTTGGACGACCTTGTTGTCGCGCGTGCCGCCATAGAGCGGATGAGGGTGCGCAATGACGGCCAGACCACGCACGCGGCCCGATTGCGGATCATCCGTAACGGACTCGGGTCGATCGACCGCCACATCGATCCGGCCGGCTGCACCGGGCACACCGAGAATGCGGGTGGCAGCATTCACGGCAGGCGCAGCCGCTCCACCGGGTGCCCGTCCCGCAAATGGCTCTCGACGATTTCGTCGATGTCTTCGCGATCGACGTAGGTGTACCAGACCGCTTCGGGATAGACGACGATCACCGGCCCATGCTCACAGCGGTCGAGGCACCCTGCCTTGTTGACGCGCACTTTTCCGGGCCCGTTCAAACCGAGTGCTTTGACGCGGTCTTTTGCATAGGCCTGCATTGCCTCGGCATCCCGGCTGGCGCAGCACTCGCGACCGTCGGTGCGGCGGTTCAGGCAGAAAAACACATGCTGGGCGTAATGACTGTCGGACATGCGGACCTCGATGAACGAACGATTATAGCCAGCGCCTTGCGGGCCGCCGCCCGAGCGGCATGAACCACGCGATCGCAGCCATGGGCCAGAGCATGCCGATGATGCGCAACAAGCCCTGTACATTGACCAGCTGACCTGTGCGCACCCCGGCCAGGGTGCTTTCAAAGTAGCGGTCTTCTGGCGCGAGGTTGACCAGCAGCAAGCCCGCGGCACACAGGGCCATTGCACACACGGCACGGCTGCGTGGGCTGAGCGTCTCGAGTGCATACAGCAGCGCTGCGCCGACGACCAGTCCGCCCTGAGCGCCTGGCGTGAGCCATGCGAAGGGCTCATCGGCGCCATAGACCAGTTGCGTGGCAATCGAGCGCAGGCCCAGGGCAAATGCCGCGATGGCCACCAGCAGCGCAAGGCGCCGGCGCGACCCCTGGACCAGTGCAAAGGCCAGTGACCCGATCACGCAGACCGCACACACCACCACCGCCGCCTCGACCGCCACGCCCGTGGCGGCCGGCGTCGGGCCGTTCCACAGCCGGTCGAGCCACTGCGCGAAGTCGGGGGCATCCGGTCCCATGAGCGCGTCGATCAGATGTTGAAGCATGGGCCTCAGTTGCCCGGTGGCGAAGAGCAGGCGTTCGGGGACCAGTTGCGTGGCCAGCCACAGGATCAGCAGCACCCAGCCGGAGGGCGCGCCCTGCTCGTACCAGCGCTCGGGCATGGGCAGGGCCAGGCGGTCTGACCGACGCGTCGCCCGGTTCAGCATCGCCCCCATCAGGCTGCCCGTGATGCCGCCGGCACTATTGGCGACCCAGTCGAACAGCGAGGGCACCCGGACAGGCAAATAACTTTGCGCCGCTTCCAGGGTCAACGACAACAGGCAGCAGGCGCCGCCCACCAGCAACACGGTGCGCCCGGCCGGCATGCGCTCGAACCAGGCCAGCGCGAGCATCAGCCCCAGCAGCACATAGGTGAGCAGATTGCCCAGCACATCGAACCAGGTCCACCAGCGTGGAATGCCGCGCAGCAAAAAGGCGAGCGGCCCGTCGGGCGCGGCCGTCCAACCCGACATCGGGAAAAGCGTGGCGAACACCAGCGCTGCCAGAAAAAGCAGGGCCAGTGCACGCATGAGCGCGGTGGTCCGGCGGGGCCGATGCAGCGCGTCGATCGTGGTAAACATGGCGGGTCCCGTTCGCCGGAGCTTACATGATCGACCCGCCGCGATTCGAGCAGGTTGCGAGCATCGATTCAACCAATGCCGAACTCATGCGCCGACCCTTCGCAGCGCTGCCTGCGCCGCCCTGCATCCTGCTGGCCGATGAGCAGATGGCTGGCCGTGGGCGCAATGGCCGTGCGTGGCTGTCGGATGTCGAGGGCTCGCTCACCATGTCAGTGGCGGTGGAGCGGTCCACAGACGGCCGATCGCTGCTCGGGCTGCCGCTGGTCGTCGGTGTGAGTCTGGCGCAGGAACTGGCAGCGCAGGGCGCATCGCTCATGCTGAAGTGGCCTAATGACCTGTACCGCGAAACGCTTCAGGGCCCCGCGAAAGCAGGCGGTGTTCTCATCGAGGTGCGGCAGTTCGGCGCTGTGCAGCGCATCGTCGCGGGTTGGGGATTGAATCTGCGTACGAGCGCGGTGTTCGATGCGCGCCATACCGGTCAGGCCACCGCAGCGGTCTTCGATGGCCCGGCGCCGCTGGATCGCCCCGCGCTGGCTCGCGCCCTGGGCGTGCGGGTGGCTGCCGATATCGAACGGTTTGCACGCGAAGGTCTGGAGGCTTTCCTGCCGCACTGGCGCGCGCTCGACCTGCTCGCCAATCGGCCTATCGACCTGCTGCGCCCCGATGGCCGGCGCGAACCGGGCGTGGCCTGCGGAGTCGACAACCAGGGCGCGCTGGTGGTCCAATTCGACGATGGTCGCCGCGAGCATTGCATCGGCGGCGAAGTCAGCGTGCGGATGCGTTGAATCGCATCCGCG
>DGIT01000071.1:0-11076 GCA_002386465.1 Burkholderiales bacterium UBA4615
GCTGAGGCCTGGGCACTGATGCGCGCCGGTGCCGCCCGCATCGTCGATGTGCGCACTCATGCGGAGTGGACCTATGTCGGGCGCATCGATGGCACACCGCTGGTGGAATGGCGTGCATTGGGTGCACAGCAGACCAATCCTGACTTTCTTGCGCAACTGGGCGAGCAGGTCAAGCCGGACGTTCCGGTCATGTTCCTGTGCCGCAGCGGCGTGCGCTCGCATGGCGCGGCCCAACTGGCCACACAAGCGGGCTACACCCGAGCCATCAATATCCTCGAAGGCTTTGAGGGCGACCTGGACGCCAATGGCCATCGCGGCACGGTCGGTGGATGGCGCAAGGCAAGCCTGCCCTGGGTGCAGTCCTGAGCGTACAGCCCATGCGGCTGGCTGACCGCACCCGGGCGATCGCGCCCTTTCATGTCATGGAGTTGGCCAAGCGGGCCGTGGCGATGGAGCAGCGCGGCCATCCGGTGATTCACCTGTCCATTGGTGAGCCCGACTTCACGGCCCCGCCTGGTGTCATCGCGGCCCTTGAGCGTGCTGCACGCGACGGTCGCACGCAATACAGTCCGGCAGTCGGCACCAGCGCGCTGCGTGAGGCCATCGCTGCAGACTATCTGCGCCGCCATGGCGTGGTCGTCGATCCTGAGCGCATCATCGTGACTGCTGGCGCCTCGGCGGCACTGACGCTGGCCTGCTGTGCGCTGGTCAATCCCGGCGACGAGGTGCTACTGACCGACCCGAGCTATCCCTGCAACCGGCATTTCGTTGCAGCATTCGATGGTCGTCCGAATGCCATCCCGGTGTTTGAAGACACCCGGTTTCAACTCACCCCCGAACTGGTCGATCAGCACTGGGGGTCGCAAACACGCGGCGTGCTGCTGGCATCGCCCGCCAATCCAACCGGCACCTCCATTCCCTTTGATGCACTCAGCCAGATCGTGAGCACGGTGCGCGCACGCGGCGGATTCACCCTGGTCGACGAGATCTACCTGGGGCTGACGTACGAAGGCACGGCCCGCAGCGCCCTTGAACTGGGCGACGATGTGATCGTCTGCAACAGCTTTTCCAAGTCGTTTGCCATGACCGGCTGGCGCCTGGGGTGGCTGGTGGTCCCTTTGCACAGCGTGCCCGTGTTTGAAAAGCTCGCCCAGAACCTCTTTATCTGCCCCTCGACGCTGGCGCAGCATGCCGCTCTGGCCTGCTTCGAGCCGGAGGCCCTTGCTTTATGCGAGGCGCGACGCGGGCTGCTCAAAGACCGGCGCGATGCACTGATCCCGGCACTCGAGCAGGCTGGCTTCAGGATTCCAGTGCGACCGGATGGCGCGTTTTATGTCTGGATGGACTGCAGCCGCTTTGGCGAAAGCGGGCGACTGGCCGACCGGCTGCTGGATGAAGCGGCCGTCTCGCTGGTGCCGGGACATGATTTCGGCGCCAATGATCCCGGCAGATGGATGCGGCTGTCCTATGCCAGCCCGCTTGAGCGGCTGCAGGAGGCGGTGCGGCGCATGGCGACTTGCCTGGGAACGGGCGGGGCCTGATTCGGCTGTCGATCGGCCGCCGACGCCTCGGCAGCAGCTCAGGCCATTCAACCCGGGCGAATCAGATGTCGCCCTGCCCCGCTGACCGTGCCGACTGTGCGGGCTGCAAGCCAACAGCTTCAGAGGCCTGCCCCGGAGACGCCGAAGGCGTACTTCGGGCTGGCTCATAGACGGGGCCGACCGTTGCGGGAGCCACCACCGACTCGGTTGCAGGCGGTGCATCGGCCAAGGCTGCAGTGCGCACCATCGCCACCCGCTCGGTGCGGGGAGCCGGCATCGCCAGTTCGGCCGGAATAGGCTTGCCGGCTGCTGCTGCGGCAATGCGGTCGCGCGCACTGAGCACCTTGGCTCCATAGCCGCCATCGTTGTCCATGAGCGCAGCACCCACATACGACTTGAGGGCCCCCTCAACCGAACCATCGCGCTGGATGTACTCGCGCAGGATGGCGCTGCCAACCCGAATATTGGCGACCGGGTCAAATGCCGCCCGAATGCCGCCGAAAGGCATGAACTTTTCGACATGCACGCGAGTGAGGACCTGCATCAGGCCCTGAGCGCCGGCAGAACTCTGCGCACGCGGATCGAAGCTGGATTCAACCGACATCACGGCCAGGACCAGCATGGGGTCGATGCGCGCATCGCGGGCCGCCAGGTAGGCGTGATGCACGAATTCAGTGGTGGCATCCAGGGTGACGCGATAGCGCGCAGCGATGAACCGCGCGATGTTGGCCTGTTCGCGCTCAAGCTGGCGAGGCGTGCGGGCAATGTCATCCGAATCGGGGCGCAGATGCAGCCAGGGTTCGAATCGGGCCGACTCACTCGTGAACGCCGACGACGCAACCCGTGACAGCGTCTCGGCAATCGGCGCTTCGGGCAGCGGCTGACCGGGGAGCGCGTCGCCCGTCGGGAGCATGACCACGGCGCTCGATGCAGGTGCTGGCAGATTGGCCAGGGCTGCCGACACAGCCGCATGCACACGTGTACGCTGCGCCAGTGCGTCCGTGCCACCCAGGGTGCCATGCACAGCCACTACGGCCAGCAGCGCGGTTGGCGCCGCATGCCGAAGCATCCGCCCCATCACAGCCGTCAGACGCAGCCGGTCCTGGGGCGCCTCACGCCCCGACTGTTCGGGCAGCGCCCGAGGTTCGGACGCGCTGCTTGCTGCGATTGGCGAACGATCGATCATCCACGCTCCTGTGCGGCAGACAACACCGCTGCATCCCATCCGGTCGGACGGGGACATGACGCGACAGCGCTCGGACTGTCAGGACCGCATCCGTCTTGCAGGCGCACAAGTGCGCAGGCCGGATGCCCGTGTGGCGACCAGGTCGCCGGGACGCTCAACCGGGTTCACGTGGGAACCCGTGCAGGAATGGTCGCCCTCTGGATAGCGCAGCGACCAGCGCTGCAGGGTGGGGCGATCCGCTGGGACGAGGCTCGACAGGCTGCCTTCGCCACCTGCCCGATACAACCCGGTACAACCGTTCGGGGGCAGGTTTCAACCGTTGGTGAGCCGGAGTTTACCAGCCAGACCGGGCGGGTCAAATACCCGGGGTGGCAGGCGACCGGCGCAGCATCCTGCAGGAGCCGGCCTCGTCGGCTGTCTGTCCAAGACTGAACAGGCCGTCCAATGACCGGATTCGCACTTGAATGTCATGGTCAGCAGCTCACTGACTGGGTTGGCCAGGCCGTGTGAGAGGATGCGGATCACCGACCTTGAACCTGCCGACTCCGATGCGTTATGCCGATCTGCGCGACTTCATTGCGCAACTTGAATCCCAGGGCGAATTGCGCCGAATCGCCGCTCCGGTGTCACCACGCTTCGAGATGACAGAGATCGCCGACAGGGTCTTGCGCGCTCAAGGGCCGGCCCTGCTCTTTGAACAGCCGAGCGAGGCCGGTCGCACTTGGGCGCATCCGGTGCTCGCCAATTTGTTCGGCACACCGCGTCGGGTCGCGCTGGGGATGGGCGAAGACTCGGTCGATGCCCTGCGCGAAGTAGGGGCATTGCTGGCCTATCTGAAAGAACCCGAACCCCCGAAAGGCCTGAAGGACGCCTGGGACAAGCTACCCGTGCTGCGACAGGTGCTGAACATGGCGCCCAGGGAAGTCTCGCGGGCGCCCTGCCAGCAGCAGGTGCGCGAAGGCAATGAAGTGGATCTGGGACGGTTGCCGGTGCAAACCTGCTGGCCCGGCGATGTGGCGCCGCTCATCACCTGGGGCCTGGTGATCACCCGCGGCCCCAACCGCACCCGCCAGAACCTGGGCATCTATCGGCAGCAGGTGATCGGTCCCAACCGCACCATCATGCGCTGGCTGGCGCATCGGGGCGGCGCACTGGATTTTCGTGAGCATGCTGCCGCCCACCCAGGCACACCGTTTCCGATCGCGGTGGCGCTGGGCGCCGACCCGGCCACCATCCTGGGCGCGGTCACGCCGGTTCCGGACAGCCTGTCCGAGTACCAGTTCGCAGGTCTGCTGCGGGGCGCCAAGACCGAGCTCGTGAAGTGTCTGGGCAACGATCTGAGGGTGCCGGCCAGCGCCGAAATCGTCCTGGAAGGAGCGATTCAGCCCGATCCGGATGGCGCGCTCACCCTTGCCAATGCGCGACGCCTGGGCTGGCAGGGTGAATTGCCAGCCACCGCGCGCACGGGTTGGGAAATGGCGCTTGAAGGGCCCTATGGCGATCACACCGGTTACTACAACGAGCAGGACTGGTTCCCGGTCTTCGCCATCGATCGCATGACCTTGCGCGACAACGCCATCTACCACTCCACCTACACCGGCAAACCGCCCGATGAACCCGCCATCCTGGGGGTGGCCCTGAACGAAGTCTTCGTGCCGATCCTGCGCAAGCAGTTTTCCGAGATCGTCGACTTCTACCTGCCCCCGGAGGGCTGCTCGTACCGCATGGCGGTCGTGTCCATGAAAAAGCAGTACCCGGGACACGCCAAGCGGGTGATGTTCGGCATCTGGAGCTTTCTGCGGCAGTTCATGTACACCAAGTTCATCATCGTGGTGGATGACGATGTCGATGTGCGCGACTGGAAGGAAGTGATCTGGGCGGTGACCACGCGCGTAGATCCCCTGCGTGACACCACGCTGGTCGATCGCACACCGATCGATTACCTGGACTTCGCGTCGCCGGTCTCGGGCCTGGGCTCGAAAATGGGCATCGATGCGACTAACAAGTGGCCAGGCGAAAGCGATCGGGAATGGGGTCGGACGATCAGCATGTCGCCCGAGGTGAAAAAGCGGGTCGACGCCATGTGGGCCGCGCTGGGGCTGTAAGCACCGGGTCGGGCCGGACCCTCAGTTCGCCGAATACACCCAGCGCAGCAGGGCGTCCTGAGCCGCTCCGCTGCTTTGGGCACGCGGCCCGTTGATCAGCATGACGACCGCAAAACGCCGACCTGATGCGGCGTCCACATAGCCGGCAATGCTGCGCACGTCGTTCAGACTGCCGGTCTTGATCCACGCATTGCCAGCGACCGGATCGGACTTCAGGCGGCTTTTCATCGTGCCGTCCACACCAACCACCGGCAGGGACTCTATATATATAGGGGCGTGCGGGCTGCGCGATGCGTCGACCAGCAGACGCGCCAGACTCGCCGGCGAAATGCGCTCACGACGCGACAGCCCGGAGCCGTTGTCGATCACGATCTCGGGGGTGCGCAAGCCGCGTTTTTCAAGCCAGGCGTTCAGTGTGGCGCGCGCGCGCTCCAGCGTGGCCGGCCGGCGACGTTGCGGGTCAGCCGAGGTATGCAGCAGCACCTGACGCGCCATCACGTTGTTGCTGTACTTGTTGATGTCCTTGACCACGTCGGCCAGCGTCCGGGGTGAATCCCAGCGCACAAGCACGGGCAGATTCGGCTCGATGCGCCGCTCTATCACCGTGCGGCCCTCCCAGACGCCACCAGCTGCCTGCCAGGCCGAGGCGAAAAAACCGTGGATGAACTGGCGGTGGTTGAGCACAGCCACCATGGTCGACTGCTCGCCGCAGGCGGGGGAATACTGACCCGCCACGCGAATGGTGGGCGCATCCTCGGGCCCGACTTCACGGATCGACAACCCCGCAATGCCGAACCGACACCCGCCGCGTGCCAGCTTGACCTCATCGACGATCGGCACCGCCAGCGGGGGGTCCAGGTCAACCGCAAGCCCGCCGGTTTGCGGGCGCACCGACACACGGGTCGCCTTGAAGTTCATCAGCGCCGCACTGGGCCGCACGTTGTAGGGCTGGGAGCGGTCGCCATCGAAGGCCTCCACGGCCGCGTCACCCACGTCGTAGAGCGAATCATCGACCACCAGGTTGCCGCGGATCTCGCGCAGGCCATTGGCCCGCAGCCGCATGATCAGCTCGGTCAGGTCTTCAATGACGAATTTCGGGTCGCCGCCACCTTGCAGCACCAGGTCGCCCTGCAGCACATCGCCGGTCAGCTGACCGCGCATCATGATCTGCGTACGCCAGCGAAAATTCGGCCCCAACAAGGACAGCGCCGCATGAGTGGTGACCAGCTTCATGGTCGAAGCCGGATTGAACGCCACCTCAGCGTTGTGCCAGACCAGCGGGACACCGCCATCCAGTGGCACCACCGCCACCCCGTACTCGTGGGGCCCCAGCGCAGCCGCACGCATCGCGTCGGCCACGCCCGCTGGCACCGCAGCACCGATCAGGCCACTGACCGGCACAGGCTGCTGGCGGCCAGCCCCCTCGGACGGCGCACCGGGCTGTGCGGGCTCGGCCACGACGGACGCAGGGGTGCCGTAGGACGGCGCCTGGGTCTGCGCAGCCGTATCCAGAGCACCACCGAGTGCGACACACACGGCTACATACGGGATCAGTGCCCGTACGCGCAGGCAGGCAGCAAGACGAAGAAGCACCATAATCGACGATGATCTCATGCAGAGCGGGAACTGCCGTTCGGAACCGACGAGGAGCGTATTCACATGAAACTTCAAGCAAAGGTCGCGCTGGTCACTGGAGGCGCGCAAGGCATCGGTCTGGCTTGCGCCATGCGCTTCGCCGAGGAGGGCGCACGCGTGGCCATCGTCGATCTGGACGCCCGCCGCGGCGCTGAAGCCGTTCAGGCCATTGGCGCCGATCGCGCACTCTTCGTCGAGGGCGACGTCACTCAGACCGCGACCGCCCTGAAGGCCATTGACGCCACACAAGAGCGATTCGGGCCAATCGACATCCTGCTGAACAACGCCGGCATCACCCACGCGGCGGACTTCCTCGATCTGAAGGAAGCCGACTTCGACCGCGTGCTGAGCATCAATCTGCGTTCGTATTTCGTGTTCGGTCAGGCCGTCGCGCGGCGTATGGTCGCGCAGGAGCGCAGCGGCGTGATCATCAACATGTCGAGCGTCAACGCAATCCTGGCCATTCCAAACCAGATCCCGTATGTGGTGTCCAAAGGGGGCGTCAACCAGTTGACGCGCGTGATGGCCATGTCGCTCGCGCCGCACGGCATCCGCGTGAACGCCATCGGGCCCGGGACCATCGCCACCGACCTGGCACGTCAGGCTGTGCTGGGCTCGCCTCAGGCCGAGCGCACGATCATGTCCCGCACACCGCTGGGTCGTCTGGGCGAGCCGTCTGAAGTCGCCAGCGTCGCAGCGTTTCTGGCAAGCGAGGAAGGGTCCTACTTCACAGGGCAGACCCTGTATCCGGACGGCGGCCGACTGGCTCTCAACTACCTGATGGCGACCGAGTAAGCCGTCAGGAACGCCGTCATGCGGCGTGCAAGCGCCACGCCGTGAAGCGACCGGCTTCCGGGCGCAGCCGCATGATCACGCCTCAATGCGGTGCGGTACCGCCCGCTTGGCGTGCATCAAACGCACAGCCCGGGCGCATATTCGTATCCGGAGCATGTCACAGCGCTCCGCGCGCCGGCCCCCAGGCCCATCTGCGCCGCACGATCACCGGCTGAAAAGGCCTGAACGACGGGGATCCGCACAAGAGGCGTGCGTTTTCGATACGCATGCGCCCCCTTCCGGAACGATTTGTGCTTTTTCGGTGCATCGCATTGAGCCCAAAGACGCTCCCGGAGAAAGCAGATGGATGCCATGAAGACCGGTACCGACACCTTGTTCATCCTGCTGGGCGCCATCATGGTCCTGGCCATGCATGCCGGCTTCGCCTTCCTGGAGCTCGGCACGGTGCGCTACAAGAACCAGGTCAACGCGCTGGTCAAGATCCTGGTCGACTTCGCGGTCTCCACCCTGTCCTACTTTCTGTTGGGCTACCTGGTGGCGTATGGCACTTCCTTCCTGGTTGGCGCGGAAACACTGGTGCAGAAGAACGGCTACGACCTGGTCAAGTTCTTCTTTCTGCTGACCTTCGCAGCCGCGATTCCCGCGATCGTTTCGGGCGGCATCGCCGAGCGCGCCCGCTTCGGGCCCCAGCTGATCGCCACCGCTCTGCTGGTCGGTCTGGTCTACCCGCTCTTCGAAGGCATGGCCTGGAGCGAGCGCTTCGGGTTCCAGGCCTGGATCAAAGGCGCTTTCGGCGAAACCTTCCATGACTTCGCGGGCTCGGTCGTCGTGCACGCCGTGGGCGGCTGGATCGGTCTGATGGCGGTACTGGCGCTGGGTGCGCGCAGCGGGCGCTACGGGCGCGATGGCCGGATCGCGGCGCATCCGCCTTCAAGTATCCCCTTCCTGGCGCTGGGCAGCTGGGTACTGGTTGTCGGCTGGTTCGGCTTCAATGTCATGAGCGCGCAGGAAATCGGCAAGATCAGCGGTCTGGTGGCGGTCAACTCGCTCATGGCGATGGTCGGCGGCACATTGGCGGCGACCCTGCTTGGGCGCAACGATCCGGGCTTCGTGCACAACGGTCCGCTGGCCGGGTTGGTGGCCGTTTGCGCGGGCTCGGACATCATGCATCCGCTGGGTGCACTGGTGGTGGGTGGGGTCGCCGGGGCGCTCTTTGTGAGCATGTTCACCCTGACGCAAAACCGTCTGAAGATCGACGATGTGCTCGGCGTCTGGCCGCTGCATGGCTTGTGCGGTGCGTGGGGCGGCGTGGCAGCAGGCGTCTTCGGTCAGCAGGCGCTGGGCGGCCTGGGCGGGGTCAGTCTGGGCGCGCAGGTGGTCGGTACGCTGGCGGGCATCGCCGTGGCGGTGGTCGGCGGAGGCATCATCTATTTCGGAATGAAAGCGGTGACCAGCCTGCGACTTGATCAGGAAGCAGAATTCGAGGGCGCAGACCTCTCCATCCATCGCATCTCGGCGACACCGGAACGCCAGACCTCGTTCTGAGGGGGCAAGCTGGACGCGATCGGCGCCCCGGCGGGTGCCGTCGCAAGCGGCTCAGTCACGCCGGTTGCACTGGAAGCGCTGCAGGCGATCCTCGCCCCTGTGACAAAGGTTGCCGTCGACCAGGGCGTGCCATTCAATCAGATGGAAGAGCTGCTCAAGCAGGCCATGGTCCAGGCGGCGGTACAGGCCACCTGCCAGGGCGAGGGCGAACCAGCCCCGGTCAGCCGGCTCAGTGTCATCACCAGCATTCACCGCAAGGAAGTCAAACGCCTGCTCGAGCCGACCGCGCCTGCGCAGTTGGCAGCCAGCGTCACCCCGGCAGCTGAACTCTTCACGCGCTGGCTCACCTCCCGGGATTGGCAAAGCCCGGACGGCAAGCCGCTCGCACTGCCCCGCCGCCCTTCGCCCTACGATTCACCCAACTTCGAGATGCTAGCGCGCAATCCGTCACAGTCGCTATCGAGCAGACACGCCTATTCGTGGGCACCTTGCTGCACACCCTGGCCCCCGAGCTCAAGCAGCTCGAAGCCCAGGATCAGGCTGACGCGCGTCCCGCTGATCAGCGGATCCGGATCGGTCTGTATTGCTACGCTGCACCCACACCCCGCCTCTCCTCAGAGAAGCCTTCAGGCCAAGATGACTAAACGTTTGGTGACCCCGCTCTTTCCCTTCGCCTCGATGGACGCCGCCCCCAGCCCGATGCGTCGACGTGCGCTCACCTCACTCGGCGGATTGGCGGTCATGGCCAGCGGCTGAGGCGGCTCGGGCGGCACCAGTGATCTGGCCGGCGTGGGCAGCGGCGGCACGGGGGCCGCCTTCGGGTTCGGCGTGATCTCCGGCTTTGGCTCGATCATCGTCAATGGCATCCAGTTTGAGGACGACGCCGCCAGCGTCACCGAAGATCTTGGCAACCCGCGCGGCCACAGCGAACTCGGATTGGGCATGGTCATGGAAATCCACGGGTCAGCCGATGAATCGACCGGCCTGGGCAAGGTCACCGCCGCGCGCATTCAGAGCGAGCTGAAGGGCCTGGTCACCAGCGTGACGCCCAATCCCACCACCCCTGGCACCGGTGAGGTGATGGTGCTGGGCACGGTGCGCGCCACGTCCACCACGGTCTGGCAAAACGTAAGCGGTATGAGGTCAAGGGCGTCATCGTACGGTTCGCTGGCAAAGAGAATTTCACCGTCAAAGACAGCGTCAACCGGGAGTTCAACTTCGGTGGGCAGTAAGGCCACCGGCAAGGATGGCGGCCCCTTACCCGTACTGGGCAACGGATCAGCCGTCCAGATGAAGTTCACCATCGCCGGCCCCGGCCCGCTCAAGGCGACACAGATCCGTCTGGACACCTGAGTTCAACGCCTGACTGCTCAGCGATCTGCCCTGCGTGCCTGTACGCAGGGCAGATCACGCCGGTTGCAAGTGCAAGTACAGCCCCCGCTCGCCTTCTCTGCCTGTTCGCCTTCTTTCAGGCCAGGCCCAAATTCCGCCTGCCAGAAGCCGGCACACCCGATCCCGATGCCCGCGTCGTCCGGGCGCCTTGAACTTGTCACACTCATCGGGTAGTATTAGCACTCGCAAACGGTGAGTGCTAGTAATGTCTGGTGCTCGCAGACCCGTGAAAGGGTCGCTCGTTTCGTGATGCCCGCCTCTGGCCACCGCATCAATCCCTCACTCACTCAGTGTCTCAACCCGTCATAGGAGCCCTGTCCCATGAAGCTTCGTCCTTTGCATGATCGCGTGATCATCAAGCGCCTCGACAACGAGCGCAAAACCGCCTCGGGCATCGTGATCCCCGAAACCGCGGCCGAAAAGCCCGACCAGGGCGAGATCCTCGCAGTCGGTAACGGCAAAGTCGGCGACGACGGCAAGGTGCGTGCGCTCGGCGTCAAGGTCGGCGACAAAGTGCTGTTCGGCAAGTACTCGGGCCAGACCGTGAAGGTCGATGGCGAAGAACTCCTCGTCATGCGCGAGGAAGACATCATGGCCGTGGTCGAGTAAGCCACGCCCCCAGACTGAACCCGAATTAAAGGAGTCATTACATGGCAGCCAAGCAGGTTTTCTTCGGCGACGATGCGCGCCACAAAATGGTTGAGGGCGTCAACATCCTCGCCAACGCAGTCAAAGTCACCCTCGGCCCGAAAGGCCGCAACGTCGTGCTCGAGCGCAGCTTCGGCGCACCCACCGTCACCAAGGACGGTGTGTCGGTCGCTAAAGAAATCGAGCTCAAGGACAAGTTCCAGAACATGGGCGCCCAGATGGTCAAGGA
>DGIT01000071.1:11147-20820 GCA_002386465.1 Burkholderiales bacterium UBA4615
ACCGTGCTGGCCCAGGCCATCGTGCGCGAAGGCATGAAGTACGTGGCCGCCGGCATGAACCCGATGGACCTCAAGCGCGGCATCGACAAAGCCGTGATCGCCCTGAGCGAAGAACTGAGGTCAATCAGCAAGCCCTGCACCACCACCAAGGAAATCGCCCAGGTTGGCTCCATTTCGGCCAACTCGGACACTGAGATCGGCAACATCATCTCCGAGGCGATGGAAAAGGTCGGCAAAGAAGGCGTCATCACCGTCGAAGACGGCAAGTCGCTGAATAACGAACTCGACGTGGTCGAGGGCATGCAGTTCGACCGCGGCTATCTGTCGCCCTACTTCATCAACAACCCCGACAAGCAGATCGCCGTGCTGGACGACCCCTTCGTGCTGCTGCACGACAAGAAGGTCTCCAACATCCGCGACCTTCTGCCGGTGCTTGAGCAAGTCGCCAAGGCTGGCCGTCCGCTGCTGATCGTGGCTGAGGAAGTCGAAGGCGAGGCGCTCGCCACCCTGGTGGTGAACAACATCCGCGGCATCCTGAAGACCGTGGCAGTGAAAGCCCCCGGCTTCGGTGACCGTCGCAAGGCGATGCTCGAAGACATGGCCATCCTCACCGGCGGCACCGTGATCGCCGAAGAGACCGGCATGAGCCTCGAGAAAGCCACCCTCCAGGATCTGGGCCGCGCCAAGCGCATCGAGATCGGCAAGGAAAACACCACCATCATCGACGGTGCCGGCGAAGCCAAGAACATCGAAGCACGCGTCAAGGCAATCCGTGCCCAGATCGAAGAAGCCACCAGCGACTACGACCGCGAGAAGCTCCAGGAGCGCGTGGCCAAGCTGGCAGGCGGCGTGGCCGTCATCCGCGTCGGTGCCGCCACCGAAGTGGAAATGAAAGAGAAGAAGGCCCGTGTCGAAGACGCGCTGCACGCCACCCGTGCCGCCGTCGAAGAAGGCATCGTGGCTGGTGGCGGTGTGGCTCTGCTGCGTGCCCGCTCCAACCTGAAGGTCAAGGGCGACAACGCCGACCAGGACGCCGGCATCAAGATCGTGCTGCGCGCGATCGAAGAGCCGCTGCGCCAGATCGTGGCCAACTGCGGCGACGAGCCGAGCGTGGTGGTCAACAAGGTCCTCGAAGGCAAAGGCAACTACGGCTGGAACGGTGCCGACGGCACCTATGGCGACCTGGTCGCCCTGGGCGTGGTCGATCCCACCAAGGTCACCCGCATGGCGCTTCAAAACGCCGCGTCGGTGTCCAGCCTGATGCTGACCACGGACTGCATGATCGCTGAGCAGCCCGAAGACAAGCCGGCCGGCGGCGGCATGCCCGGCGGCATGGGCGGCATGGGTGGCATGGACGGCATGGGCATGTAAGCCCAGGCTGCACCGGTCCTGCCAGTGCACACGAAAAAGCCCGCTTCGGCGGGCTTTTTCCATTTCAAAACGGCCTCTGTGCTGCGCCTCACGAGATCGGGCGCCTCATCGCAGCACAAGCCCCGATCAATGCGCAGGCATCACCTTGAGTCCCACCCAGGTGGCCAGCGTCACGGCATTGACCGGTACCGACATCGTGCTGAGCGCAAAGGGCAGCAGGGCCACTGGTGCAGGCGCTACCGCCTCGATCGCCACACCCACCACGAACGAGAGCACCCCCAGGACCGTCCAACGGCGCAGATAGGTCGGCAGCCAGGAAGAGCGCTCCCTGTTATGTCGCGCCGCAGCAGCACGCTCCAGGACATTGCCCCGGTTCACGTCCCTGAACATCCACCCGTAGAACCAGTATCGATAGAGCAGTTCGGCGAAAGTCTTCGAGTTCACACCCGGTCTCCATGTGTCAACCTAGATTAACACTCGTCGAGGTCCAAAAAAGAGGCGCCTGGGTCGCACGGCCCATCCAACCGGAAGCCATCGGCTGTCAGCCGGGCGATCCGACCTTGAGCGCTCCGTACCGACGGATGCTCCGCATCCTCAGCAAGACCTTTGACTTAGTCCGCATGCCCTAAGTCCTTCGCTCAATTGAGTGCAAGGACCACTTTGCATGAGCATGGTCCACGCCCATTCCAAGCAGGGCAAAAGGACCTCTCATGCCGCGTCATCACAGATTCAATGTCGCCCTGTCTGCCTTCATCACGTCCCTGATTCATGGCATTTCAGCCGCGCAAGGCACATGCGGTGCGGCAGGTGGCTCACCACCCGGGCCCGCGTATTCCGTCTGCGATTTTGCGAAAGAAGCCGCCGGACTGCCGGCGGACGGCCCGACGCTCGGCGTCGGCAACCCCATCGATCTCGCGACCGGGAACAAGTACCGACATGAACTCGACCTGCGCATCGACGGCCACGTACCGCTGGTGTTCGCACGCCACTACAACAGCCGAAACCGCCACGTCGGAGCCTTGGGTATCGGCTGGAGCCACTCCTTTGAGACGCGACTCACTCGCGTGCGCGTTGGGTCACGCACCGAAATCCAGATCATTCAAGGTGACGGACGTCGCATCGTTTTCTCGCCGCATGCAACGCGTGCACATCAATGGCACGCCTCACCACCCACCCAGGGCCTCGTTTTGCAGCAGCCTCAGTCGCCAGGCACGCCCGCACACTGGCTCTGGAAATGGCCGGGCGGTCGCGCCGTGCGATTCGATGCGCGGGGGCGCATTCAGGCCATCTTGCGAGACGATCAACCGGTCTTGCATGCCCACCATGACCGTGCCGGACACCTGATCGCTCTGAGCGGACCGCACGACGCCACGCTGCACTTCCAATACCAGTCGACTGCGCATGGCCCGAGGCTGCATCAGGTCAGCAACGAACAAGGCCTCATCGTCGCCCGCTATGAATACGACCCAACCGGGCAACTGGCCTCGGTCCAATGGCCCGATGGGCGCATGCATCGCTTCGACTACAACGCACTGCACGACCCGCTGCTCCTTACACGCGTTGCAGCCCTGGACGCGGCATCCGCGGGCGAACCGCAGCCCAGCCAACAGGAACTGGCGCGCTATGAATACGACACGCAAGGACGTGGGGTGCGCAGCGTACATACCGAGACCGGCGAAGCCTTGCACATCGAATACCTCACTCGGCCGTCCGGTAACCGTCCGGGTCAAACCGCAGTCACCGATGCACAAGGCCAACGCGCCCTGTACACCTGGACCTACGATCGACATCGGCATCTGTCTCGGATGTTGCGAGCACAAGGCGATGCCTGCAGGGGCTGCCCACCCACTGCGCGCACCTATCACTGGAGCCCGGGCGGTCTGCTGCAACGCATCGAGTCCAGGGCTGAGGGTCAGGCCATATCGATCTCACTTGAGCATGACCACATCGGACGCCCCATTGCTGCCTGGCAGCAGGCCCTACGTGCATCCGGCGGCAAAACACTGCTTTGGCGCGCGCACTATCCAAGCAATGACCCACTGTCCTGGCCCAGGCGCATCGAACAACCCTCGGTCGCACCCGGCCGACTGCATCGTATTGACATCGAGTTCGATCGCATGGGCAGACCGATTGCAGTCGCGGAGCAAGGGTATCGCCCGTCGCCAGGCACTGCGCGTTTTGAATTGCTGACGCGGCGCTTTACGCTCGAGCATCGCGCTCTCACAGACATCGATCCCCCGTCACGCTGGCTTAGTGCGTTGGCCTCGGTGGATGGTCCAATGCCCGGGGCCGACGATCGCATCGTCATTCGGCAGATCGGCGAGCATCTCGGGCTCACCCATCCAGGCGCGGTCATCGAATCCCTCTCATACCAGGGCGGCGTCTTGCGCCAGCACATGCCGGTACAAGGCGGGCTGACACAGATGCAACGCAATGTCCCGCAGGAGCACTGGCTGGGCGGGCCCACGCTGACCGGAGCGTTCTCGGGTGACGCGCAGATCAATCTGGAGTACGACGCATCCGGTGTCCTGCAAAGCATTTCCAAAGAGCACTTCTCACAGCGATCCCTCATGCGGGTTGCCCGCACGCCCGAAGCGTCCGACCACGCGCAAACGGCTCCACCGCATCGTGCACTAGCCCTCTGGCGTGGCCGCCCTACTGCAGTCCAGTTAGCCGACGGCGCTGTCTTTCGGCGCGGCTTTGATGACTTCGGGCGCGTTGCATTCATTGATGAGCCAGGCAACGCAAGGCAATGGGCACAGTACGACGGCGCCGATCGACTGATCACGCACACCAACAGCGACGGGGCGGTGCTGCGTCATGAACGCGATGCAATGGGGCGCTTGACTGCCTCCACCCGCACCCACCTCGGTGCCACCACCGTCCTGGGTCGCTATCGTTGGAGCGGTCGCTTACTGGCGCAGGCCGAAAACGACACTGTCAGCATTCGCTACACCTGGGACCAGCTCGGTCGACTCACTGCAGCGGAACACCGCTTCACTGCGCAGCCAGACCAGCCACTGCGCTACGCCTGGCACTACGACCTCGCCAGCCGTGTGGCAGAAGAAACGCTTCCTGACGGCCTCAGCGTTCAATACCGGTATCGTGGGCGCGACTTAGTCGCAGTACAGATCACAGGGTCGGGGGAGGTGTTCTCCACCCTCATGCCATCGGCCCTGACCAGACCCCTGGCACTGGAGGCCTTTAACGTGCAAGCGCCCGATCCCGGCCGCGTCATCCACGAAGGCAACCGTCTCATTCAGGCGGCAGAGGTCCTTCATCTGGTCGATCCGCACGGGCGACGCGCCGCAAAGCGCGCCGCCATACCCATCCCCGCGCCAAGCGATGCGCGCACGCAACCTGCTCAGGAACATGCCTTTGTGCATCAGGACTGGCGTCTGCGCTCCGAGCGCCTGCCCGACGGCTCATTGAAGCACTGGATCTGGGCCGATTCACGACCGATTGCGCTCATCGCAGCAGGCAAGGTCTATGCCCTCAGCACCGACGCGCGGTCAGCGCCTGTCCAGGCCCATGACGCCTCAGGTCACCTGGTCTGGGCCGCCACCTACAACCGATCCGGTGCAGCGCGCATCGAGGCCACTGGCCAGATCGACATACCACTGCGCTTGCCCGGCCAGTACGCCGATGCAGAAACGGGCTGGCACTACAACCACTGGCGCACCTATTCGCCCTTCATTGGCCGTTACCTCGAGACCGACCCGCTGGGGCTGCAGCCCGATTTCGTCGGGCGTCTGAGCCTCACGGACTATGCCGGCGGCGATCCGATCGGAAGCGTCGATCCATGGGGCCTGGCGCGCCTGACCTGGTACGCCCTGACCACCGATGCGCAAGGCAAGCCGCTGGGCCGCACACAGGGCTTCGATCGGGCGCGCTGGTCATTCATGATCGAAGACATCCTGCCCGTGCCACTCATCGGCAGCGGCGCGTATCCACCCGCCACGGCTGGTCTGCAAGGCGTGCTGTTCGACCCCTGGGGAGACTTTGTACGTGGCACCGATGCGCCCGCCACAGGCAACGGCAATGCGTTGGACAGCATCGCCTGGAACGGCGCAACCGGGCGCCAGGTGTTCGCTTCGTTTGCAGCCCACTACGGCGGGGCGCTGATCTCGCCCCAACGATTCATCGTCGATGGCTTTGACGATCGCCGTGCCGGTGCGCTGGCCCTGATTGTCTCGGCCAGCCCCTCACAGCGTCAGGCCTGCATCGCTCGCGCCCTGTCCGGCCTGCCCGCACTCGCTCTGGGTCCGGCCGAGCCACTGCTGACACCCGCGAGCATCGACCCCAGAGGTCCTACGCGCATCCTGGAGTGCCGCGCCCCCAGCACGCTTCCAGTGCCCTATCGCGACGATCTCGAACGCAGTCGCGTCGAACGCTATCAGGCCGCAGCCGAACTGCAGGAAAGCCCGTCTGCATCCATCAACGAAAATTGCGCACTCAGTACGGGCTGCCGAACCCGTGCACGCATTGAGGTCAACGGGCGCAGTTACTGGGCCTCTTATGGTCGCACCCAGTTCACCGTCACCACATTTCTGGGCGAATTGTCGCGTCTGACGCAAGCGTCAGGAGGGGCTGACGCAGCCAGCCTGCGCACCGCACTGAAGCTCGACACCATTGTGCATCTCGAAGGAAAAACCGCCACGCTCGGCGATGCGATGGAGCTTGCCCGACGACGCGTCGAAGCGTCGTATCGTGCTTTCTCGGCGCTACGCACCGAGTTCGGTCGAGGGCTGAGCGCCACGCAAGCCCTTCAGGTCTGGGAGGGCCTCAGTGCCCAGCGGCGCGATGCCTTCAGCAGCACAACCGGGCTCGGGCGCGATGGCTTCATCGACATGCTGGGCTTTGTCGCCACCGGCATCGGCGGGCGCACCGAAGAAGAAGGGCGTCACGCGCTGGCCGCCTCTGCAGCAGCCACCGTACGCTACACAACCGGCCCCACCGCCACATCAGGCTCGGGCATCGTCACCTTGGGCGCCGAGAACTTCGAACAGTGGCTGATTGCACTGTATTCCTCGAAAGATCCCTATGACCATGTGTCGCGGGTCTTTCTGCGCGACAACCTGCGCCGCGTGATGCAAGCCCCTTCGATGGCAGGTCGATTCAACAACACCGAAACCCCCGATTCCCTGGCCTGGTACACGCGGCAATCCGCAATCGAGCTGGAACTCGCCAAGCGTGTGGCCGTCCTGCACAACTCAGGTCGGTTTGATCTCGCCACGCGGCCACAACTCGACGTCTGGTTACAGGCCAATCGCTCCAACTGGATCGCGGGCTACGTGGAGCAGTTCACTGCCATTGATACACGAGGCAACTTTGAAGCACTGCGCTGTGCGAACGGACTCGCAGGCAAGTCCGGGTTGCAGTTAAGCACGCTCAGCGCCATGCCTGATCCTTTGATCAATGCGCCAGGCACGGTACGCAAATCGCTGCTGCGATGACTGGATACAAAGACATATACAGCGCGCCTTCAAGGCGCTATGACCTCGCTGCAGATCGTGCGGGTAACAGCACCGTAGCCATCGCAAAGAGCACAAACGCCAGGGCTGCGTAATCGGCCCAGGTCGGCCGCTCGCCCAGCATGATCATTCCCGAGAACAAACCCACCACCGGGATCATCATCACTGACAAACTGCTCGCCACGGGCGGCAGGATGCTTGCAAGCCGGAACCACAGCAGCTGACACACACCAAACACCAGCACGATGTTGTACGCAATCGCCCACCCCTCCTGGGCATTGGGCCAGCGGACCCACTGATCCCGTTCAAGCACCCAGCACAACACGCTGCACACCAGCAGCGCCTGAACCATCATCCAGAACGCCAGCACAGCCACCCCTGCCTGCACGGTACGCCGGCGCATCCACTGCGTTCCAACAGCCCACACCATCGCCGCAGCCAGCATCAGCAAGGTGCCCAATGGCCGCCCCGTCAGGGTGCCAATCTCCTCGAACAGCAAGAGCGCAATACCCACGCAGGCCGCGAGCACCCCCAAGAGCGTGCGTCCATCCAACCGGTCTCGATAGAGTAGCCAACCGAAGATCGCCACCCACACGGGCATCGTGTAACCCAGAATCGCCGCGCGACCCGACGACAGCAGCTTCACCGCATAGATCGACAACACATACCAGATCGTCATGTTGGTCAGCCCCAGCATGAACACTTCACGCCAGTGTTCCCGCTCAATCCGCAGAGACTTACCCTGCGCGCGAACGATCGCCGCAAACAGCAAAACGCCGCCCACCATGCACAGCGTACGAAAGCTCAATGGCGGGAACTGACGCACGCCCACTTTCATGACCGGCCAGTTGATGCCCCACAGCACCGTCAGCAGCACGAGCAGCCACAGATCCTTACGAGACAGCGCAATGGGCATGAAGGCCGAATGAATACACAGGACACAACTCAGAGAAGGGCGCAGCGACCGCAAAAAGGGCGCGGGTAGAATCGAGGGACCATGCCCAAGACCACCCATCACCCCATGCCGTTTTCATTGTCGCTCAGTCGCGCCTGGGCGCGTTCCGATTCGCTGCTGTGCGTGGGGCTGGATCCAGACCCCGGCAAGATGCCTGCGCATCTTGCTCACGCGCCAGACGCCATTTATCAGTTCTGCACTGCCATCGCAGATGCAACCGCCGATCTCGTGTGCGCGTTCAAACCGCAGATCGCCTATTTCGCTGCGCAACGCGCTGAGGACCAACTCGAAGCGCTGATCGAGCACATCCACACAGCGCATCCGCACGTTCCAGTCATCCTCGACGTGAAACGGGGCGATATCGGATCCACCGCCGAGCAATATGCGCGCGAGGCCTTCGAGCGCTACAAGGCCGATGCAGTCACCGTGAATCCTTACATGGGGTTCGATTCGATCGAGCCATGGCTGGCGCACGCAGATCGTGGCGTCTTCCTGCTGTGCCGCACCTCCAACCCAGGAGGTGCCGACCTGCAAATGCTCGACGTCGGCGGTGAAAAGCTGTACGAGCGCGTCGCGCGCCTCGCCGCAGGCCCCTGGAATGGCGGCGGCGAACTGGGTCTGGTCGTGGGGGCCACCGTGCCTGACGAACTCGCCCGGGTGCGCGCACTGGCGCCCGGTCTGCCGCTCCTGGTGCCGGGCATTGGTGCTCAGGGCGGGGATGTGCAAGCCACGGTGGCAGCGGGGCGCGCGGCCAATGGCTTGGGCATGGTCATCAATTCGTCGCGCGCCATTCTGTACGCAGGACGCGGTGAGGATTTTGCTCAAGCGGCTCGGCAGGCCGCCAGTGAGGCGCGCGACACGATCAACCGGTTCCGCAACGCCTGAGCGGGCGTCAGGTGCGCAAGCTTACGGGCTGCTGTTTCTCATCCTGGACTGTCGCGCCTGAAACGCATGAAAGTACTCAAGCGCCCGAGGAGGCTTCAGGCTGTACCGTGCGCGTGCTTGCGCCTGTTCTTTGACGATTCCGGTGCCGGTCGCTACAATCCCGCCTCTTGGCGAATTAGCTCAGTTGGTTAGAGCGTCGGAATCATAATCCGCAGGTCCGGGGTTCGAGTCCCTGATTCGCCACCAAACACATCAAAGGCTTGCACTCGTGCAGGCCTTTTTTATTTCTGCCGGGGCAGCACAAGGTCACCGGATGCCGGCCGACCTCGCGGAACATCGGCTGCGATCTCCCTCCATCTCGTTCAAATCGGTGTGGATAGCGAATGCGCACTGCGCAGCGCTTGGGGATTGCGTGAATTGAAGCGCCGATCCCCTTCAAATCCGCGGATTCGATACCCGAACTGCGGGGCAGTCTGTAGGCACTTTGCAAAGGTCGGTGCTGCTCGCACGGGCGTTCGCCTCAGGAACTTGCCCTGCGCTTCATCGGGCCAATACAGGGAAGCACGACATGTTTGACCGATGGACGTTGAAAAAGAAGTTGCTGTGCACCTTTACTGCGATTCTCGCCCTGGCTGGCGCGTTGATTGGCGTAGGTTTGGTGAGCGCAACCAGTCTTATTGAGAAAGTGAAGTGGAACGATCACACCTATCGTGTGATGCAACAGTCCGAAAGCATGCTGCTGAGCATGGTCAACATCGAGACCGGGCTGCGCGGATTCGTTGCCAGCGGCGATGAGAAATTTCTTGAGCCACTGAAGAAAGGACAACAGGACTTTGGCGAGCACCATAGCAAGGCGAAGTCTCTGACCTCGGACAATCCATCGCAGCAAACCCGCCTTGCAGGCTTGATGGCCAAGCACCAGCAGTTCATGGAGGTTGCCAACGGATTACTCGCGCAGCGCCGCGAGGTCAACGCGGGCAAGTCCACG
>DGIT01000071.1:20914-31683 GCA_002386465.1 Burkholderiales bacterium UBA4615
GACTTCACCAAAGCAGAGTCGACATTGCTAGATGAACGCAGCGCCGCCATGGCCTCTACGGCGTCGGCATCGACGTACACCCTCGCGTTGGGCGGCATCGGCCTGTGTTTGGCCACGGCGGTCCTCGGACTTGTGCTGGGCCGAAGCCTCCTGCTGCAGTTGGGAGGAGAGCCGGGAAGCGCAGTACACGTGGCCGATCGGGTTGCCGGCGGAGACCTGAGCGTATCGATTCCGGTGAGACCTGACGATGCCACCAGCGTCATGGCTAACCTTGCACGCATGCAGGACAGCCTGGCGACCCTGGTGTCAAAGGTTCGCCAGAACTCCGAGAGTGTTGCCACGGCAAGCGCACAGATTGCACAAGGCAACCAGGACTTGTCCGGACGCACTGAAAAGCAGGCCAGTGCGCTGCAGCAAACCGCGGCCACGATGGAAGAACTCGGCAGCACCGTGCGTCAAAACGCCGATAGCGCCAAGCAGGCCAGCCAACTCGCACAGGGCGCCTCGGCAGTGGCCTCTCAGGGTAAAGAGGTCGTAGGCAAGGTGGTCACAACGATGCAGGGCATCAATGAGAGCAGCCGTCGTATCGGCGACATCATCAGTGTGATCGACGGTATTGCGTTTCAGACCAATCTGCTCGCACTGAACGCGGCAGTCGAGGCTGCACGGGCTGGCGAACAAGGCCGTGGCTTTGCCGTCGTCGCCAGCGAAGTGCGCAGCCTGGCGCAGCGAAGCGCCGACGCTGCCAAAGAGATCAAGAACCTGATCGGCCAAAGCGTGCGGCAGGTGGAGCAAGGCACCCTGCTGGTCGATGAGGCGGGCAAGACCATGGGCGAAATCGTGAGCTCCATCCGGCGCGTGACAGATATCGTGGGCGAAATCAGTTCAGCCAATGTCGAGCAAAGCACCGGTGTTCAACAGGTGGGTGAAGCTGTAAGCCAGATGGATCAGGCAACGCAACAAAATGCGGCGCTGGTCGAGGAAAGTGCCGCAGCTGCGGAGAGCCTGAGGGCACAGGCCCAGCAACTCGTCGAGGTGGTCTCGGTGTTCAAGCTCGCGTACAGCGGCTCGGCAGACGTATCGCCTCGCGGCCCCTCACTCACCCAATCGATCACGATTGAGCGCGCCACCCCGCGGGTGCAGCCTGCTGGCAAGCTCCCGCCGCCTCGTCGCGAGCAGCAGGCCGCATCTGCTGCAAGCAGCTCACAGGCCCAGCAGACGGGGCAGACCGTCAAGGTGGGCGATGACGAGTGGGCATCTTTCTAACTTGACCGGGCTGGGCCACGCCCAGCCCTCCTGTCAGGGGCGCCACAGACTGATGGTCAGTCCACCCATGCCATGTGTTGGCCTGCTGCGCGCACTGGACTGGTAACTGCCCAGGCGATCGGAGTCCACGGGTGTGCATTCTCCTCGAATAAATAACGCGCCACGCAGTTGCACACGAAGAACGCCCACTGTCGACAGACTTTACAAATCGAGCCTGCACACCCGACACCGCTGCCTGCTCACACAGCAAACATGCGGCGTTGCATCGTCTGGCACGGTCTGTGCGTGAGCTACAAATAGAGCCGCGTGACCGTGCAGACCTCCTCTTGCCCGACTCCTCTTACAACCCCTTCGGAGAATGGCAATGACAACGACTACTTTCAAGCGCACGGCGCTTCAGCTCTCTTTTGCTCTGGCTGGTATCGGGCTTTCGTTCAGTTCGCAGGCTGTGCAAATTACAGCCGCGAGTTGGAATGGTGGCCTGACCTATGAAGTGACGACGGTTGTCGGCACGTGGAACGACTTGAAATCAGTGTTGCAGAGTCAAGCCTGGTGGGGGTGGTGTACGACCTGCGGCAGCGTCCTCAACCCTGTTGACCTGGCTGGGAAAGCGGGCGCGGCCTTCGATTACAGCTTCCCCAACGACGCAGGCAACAATAATGTCTACGGCCCGCTGTTCGCGTACAACACGCTGGGCGACCCGATTTCCGCGATCAACTTCGTCGCGTTTCGCCGTTACGACTACGATTGGCACCAAAACATTGCGGCCGTTGACGCCACGTACACTTGGGCGATTGTCGGTCAGGGCAACGATGAAAGCGATGTGCCTACCCCTGCTTCCCTTGCCCTGATGGGCTTAGGCTTAGTCGGTGTGGTAGCGGCCCGTCGCAAACGAGTGTGACAATTCGCCTCGGATCGCGCGCTCGCAACCGGATCTACACGCGCGCATGTCCATCCATGAAGGTTACCGCCCGGGCTGCATCGGCGACATCGTCGCGCTGCATGCCCGGACCTATGCGCAGATCGCCGGCTTCGGGGCATTCTTCGAAGCCAAAGTGGCAGCCGAGCTGGCCGAATTTGTCGGGCGTCTGCCCAGCGACAACAAGCGCATGTGGCTCTACCTTGAAGATGACCGCATCAAGGGCTCCCTGGTGCCGCGCAATGCCGAATCATCCAGCCCATCCCCGCCGACCGCGTCTCATTCGCGCGCATTGCGCCTGCGCGGTCTGTCCGCGGATGCGGTATAACTGAGGCTCGAACATCTGACCGACCGTAAGATGCTAGTGGTGTTCACGCACCCTGCATCCATACCGCTACGGGGAGACATCCATGCGTCTGCTGCAAACCTCGCACAGCGCGATCGCATTGTGCGCATCGCTCTTTTTTTCCTGTCTGATGGCCACCGCCGCCCATGCCCAAACCGCATGGAAGCCAGATCGCCCGGTCACCCTCGTCGTGCCCTACAGTCCCGGGGGCGGCACCGATGTCATGGCGCGTCAAGTCGCCAAGGTGCTCACGCGCCGCTGGAATCAGGCCGTCAATGTCGAAAACACGCCGGGCGCAGACGGTCTGATCGGCACCCGACGGGTCATCGACGCCAAGCCCGATGGCTACACCTTCCTCGTCCAGTTGCCCTCGCTGGTGCTCAACCGGCACCTGCCCGGGTTCAAGGGCGTTGACCCGGTCACCCAACTGCTTCCAGTCTCAGCCTACTCAGTCCTCTCGGGTGTCTATGTCACCCATGCTTCCATCCCAGGCAAAACGCTGAGCGAGGTGGTGCAGTACTGCAAGACCGCACCCAAGCCATGCACTTTCGGCACCACTGAAAACACTGCGCGGCTGCGCTTGCAAATGCTCGCGGTTGAGCTGCCCTCGATGATCGTCGTGAACTACAAGGGTGGCGGACAACTGATCACCGACCTGATCGGCAACAATCTGAACGTCGCCTCGATGGGTTTCACCGCCGTGCTGCCGCACATGCAGTCGGGCCAGGTCAAAGTGGTGATGACTTCCGGCAGACAGCGCACGCCGGTGCTCCCTGATGTCCAGTCGTCCATTGAAGCGGGCTATCCGCAACTCACCGGAGAGACCTGGTACGGGCTCTTTGCGCCACTGGGCACGCCCAAGCCGATCATCGACGCGGTGTCAGCCGAGGTCCGCGAGGCGATTAAGGACGAGGGCGTCCTCAAGTCCTTCGCGACACTGGGCGCCTCGCCGATCGGCAATACGCCGGAGGAGTTCGCAAAGCTCATCCGTGAAGAAAGCGACCGGCTGACTGAACTGGTCAAGCGCTTTCCGATTCAATGAGGGCGATGCACCCGTGCGCATTCCCTCAACCATCGGATCGCGCCCCACCCATGCCGGTCGCGATGCATCCGCCTGGACGGTTGAGTCGCTCGAACGGGACACACGCTGGATCGTGCTGCTCGACGACAACGACCGGGCCAATCTGCTGGCGGGTCTGAAAGCCGGGCGTATCGCAGACAAGCCTTTGCTGGACTATTGCCGCAGCGATTTTCCCTTTGGCGAGATGGTGCTGTCGAAGCTGCGTTCGGCCATTGACGAAGCCCAGCACGGTCTCGGCGTGGCACTGGTGCGCGGCATGCCGCGTGCGGGCATCGACCCGGACCAGTTCGAGCTGCTGACCTGGGCCATCGGCCTGCATTTCGGTGTGGCGCGCCCGCAGGACCGCCAGACCCGCTATATCAACGCAGTCAAGGATGTCGGTGTCGATTACCGCAGCCCGACCGGGCGAGGCTATTCATCAAATGCCGAGCTCGATTTTCATGCCGACGGCGGTGACGTTGTGCTGCTGAGCTGCTGGAACCAGGCCCCCGAGGGTGGAGATAGCCTGTGTGCAAGCGGTGTGTCCGCGTGGCGTCAGCTTGTGGTCGAACGGCCCGATCTGGCCGCGGTGCTCGAGTCCGAACCCGTCCCATTCAGCCGGCAGGGCGAGCAGGCCGAGGGCGAAGCGCCGTTCACGCTGTTGCCGGTGTTTGCGCGCACCGACTCGGATGTGTTGTGCGCCTGGAATCGAAACCGCATTCAAAACGGGCTCAAACTGCCTGGCGCGCCAGCATGCAGCGCTGCGCAACGCGAAGGTCTGGAGTTGCTCGACGCCATCTTGCGCCGCCCGCAGTTCATGTACCGCATGCGCCTGCAACCCGGGGATATCCAGATCCTCTCCAACCTCACCACCTTGCATTCGCGCACGGCATTCACCGACTATCCGGAGCCTGAGCGCAAACGCATCCTGTACAGGCTCTGGATCGCCACCCCTGACGGGCGCAGGCTGCCGGCCAGCTGGCGCGACAAGTGGGGCGCCACCGAACCCGGCGTCGTCAAGGGCGGCATGCGCGGCCATCAGTACGACGACCGCTGCCGCGCCTTCGAAGCACGCCAGGCCGCTGACCTCGGCATGCGCATGGCCTGAGCCGGGGCCGCAACGCACGAGGCATTGAAGCCATGCTGACCATCTGGGGCCGAACGAATTCCATCAACGTCATGAAGGTGCTCTGGGCCTGCGATGAAGTGGGCGTGCCCTACGAGCGCATCGATGCAGGCATGCAGTTCGGTGTGGTCGACACGCCCGAATATGGGCGCATGAATCCGAACCGACGCGTGCCCACGATCAACGACGATGGGTTCGTGCTCTGGGAGTCGAACACGATCGTGCGCTATCTTGCAGCGCACCACGGTCGCGAAGACCTGCTGCCTGGCGCACCTCAGGCACGTGCCGACGTTGAACGCTGGATGGACTGGACGACAGCGAGCCTTACGGTCGGGATGACACCGCTCTTCTGGCAGCTGATCCGTACGCCTGAGGCCAATCGCAGCCCTGCGGTGCTGGCTCAGGCGACCCAAGACGCGGAACGCGGCATGCGTATCCTGAACGACCACCTTGGATCACGCACGTTCATGTCGGCTGATCGGTTCACGGCCGCCGACATCGCCGTGGCCGCCTTCGTGCACCGCTGGCTGGCACTGCCCTGCGAACACCCCAACCTGCCGGCCTTGCAGGCCTATTACCAGCGCATGTTGTTGCGAGAGCCTTATCGCACGCATGTGGCCATGCCGCTCACCTGAGACACACGACTACAGTCACTATCGAACATAGCCAGCACCGAACCAACACCTTTGCGGAGTCGCGGTCATGCGTACGCATACACACCACGAGGGGATCCACTCACCTCTCGACCTGATCGCATCGAAGCTGACAACCCCTAAGTCGAACTGGCCGGAGCGAGCTGCAACCGGGCGCAGACTTCGTGAGCGCCTCACGCGTTCAGGACTGGGCGGTTGGATTCCCGGCTCGGGGCGCTCTGATCCCATCGGTCTGCTCGAGGCCGGTAACGCCGGACGCGACCCAGGCCTGATTCCCTTACGCATGTCTCGCATGGCCTCATCGCCATTCGCATTTTTGCGAGGATCGGCAGCAGTGATGGCAGCGGACCTGGCCACGCAGCCCTCTTCCGGGCTGCATGTAGTGCTCGACGGCGATGCGCACTTCAACAACTTCGGATTGTTCGGTACGCCCGACGCGCAGGTCGTCGTGGACCTCAACGACTTCGACGAAGTGCTGATTGGCCCTTGGGAATGGGATCTCAAGCGGTTGACAGCCAGCATCGAGGTCGCAGGTCGGGAAATCGGCCTCGACGCCCCGGCACGCGAGCACGCTGTCCGGGGTGCCAGTGCTGGCTATCGCAACGCCATGAGTCTCATGGCAGGCTTGCCCGTGCTGGCCCTGTGGCAGCGGCGCACGACAGTCGAAGATTTGATTAGCGACCTGTCGGCGCAAGTCAGGGGCAGCTGGGCGGCTGACGAAGGTGCTCGCAACCTGCTTGCGTCGGCAAGAAACAAAGCACTGCAGTCGAACAACGATTCGCTGCGGGCATCAATGACCCAGCTCGACGATTCGGGTGGCCGTGTCTTTCTTGAGCAGCCTCCGATTTTGACCCGTCCGCCCGCATCGGTTCGCGACCAGGTGGTCAATTCACTGCAAAGCTATCTGTTGAGCCTGCCACTTGAGCGTCGCTTCATGATTCAGCGCTACCACGTTGTGGACGTGGCCCATCGGGTTGTCGGCGTCGGAAGCGTCGGGTTGCGCGCCTATTGCGTGATGCTCGCCGGCAACGATGATTCAGACGCACTCTTTCTGCAGGTCAAGCAGGCAGCCCCGGCGGCACATGCACCCTTTTCTCCCGACATGCCTGAGCCGTTCAGTCACGAGGGTCAGCGTGTCGTGCATGGTCAGCGGCTCATGCAATCTCTGGGCGACCCGCTGCTTGGCTGGACATCGATCGACGGATTACCCTACTACGTCAGACAGATGCGCAATCTGAAGGGATCGTTCGCTCCCGAGAAAATGTCTGCCACCACCTTCTCGGCATTCAGCTGGACCTTCGGCGCTTTGCTGGCGCGAGCCCACGCCCGCACAGGGGACGCAGCGGCCATTTCCGGTTATTGCGGTGCGAGCTCGCGCGAAGATCATGAGCTCGACGATGCCATGCTCACTTGGGCGAAAGGGTATGCCGACCAGACCGAGGCCGATCACGCACGACTGGTCGCGCGCTTGCGATGACCCGTTGCCACGGGCTGCCAGGACGGAAGCCGCAATGCCTTACGCCAAAGCCAGGGCGGTGTTATGCCGATGGCCAGGGCAGCGAATAGGTCTTGACGTTGGTGAAGCTCTTGATCGCCTCCTGGACGCCTTCCTTGTACCCGAGGCCAGAATCTTTCACGCCTCCGAAGGGCGTCAGTTCAAGCCGATAGCCGGGCACCTCCCGCACATTGAGTGAGCCCACCTGCAACGCACTCACAAGCCGGGTGATGACATCGAGACGGTTCGTGCAGACCCCCGATGACAATGCATACGCAGACCGGTTCACGATGTCGATCACCTCATCGAGCGAGTCGAATCGGATGATCGGCGAGACAGGCCCGAAAGTTTCCTCACGCACGACGCTCATCGCGGGGTTGACCTGATCGATCACGGTCGGTGCATACAGCGCCCCACGACGCTCATGCCCCACGAGCAACCGGGCGCCTTGTCGCAACGCCTCATCAACCCTGGCCTCAAAGAGCCGGGCGGCCGCTTCATCAATCACCGTCCCCATCTCCAGCGACTCATCGAATGGATCGCCGTACGTCCAGGCCTGGGTCTTTTCGACCAGCCGCTGTGTGAAGGCCTCGGCCACCGCCTGATGCACCAGAATCCTTTTGACTGCCGTGCAGCGCTGGCCGGAGTTTCGATAGGACCCTTGTGCTGCAAGCGACGCGGCCTCGTCCAGATCGGCATCGTCCATCACGATCAGCGGATCGTTGCCGCCCAGTTCAAGCACCACCCGCCGATAGCCCACACGCTGAGCAATTGACTTACCGATCTGCACACCTCCCGTGAAGGTCACCAGATCCACATCCGGGTGGGTGATCAGCGCATCACTGATCTCAGCCGGGTCGCCCGTGACCACCTGAAACATGAGTGGTGGCAAGCCCGCCTCATAGAGCACGTCTGCCAGCGCGAGGGCCGAGAGTGGCACTTTTTCCGAGGGCTTCAGCACCATCCGATTATTGCTGGCGATCGAGGGGGCGATCTTGTGCGCCACCTGATTCATCGGGTGATTGAATGGCGTGATCGCGACAATCACTCCAAGCAAAGGATCGCGTTGCGTGTAGACACGACGCTGGCGCCCGTGCGGCGTGATATCGCAGGAAAACACCTGCCCGTCGTCTTGAAGTGCCGCCTGCGCCGCGAATCGGAACACGTCCCGCACGCGGCCCACTTCGTAGCGCGAATCCTTCAGACACAGACCCGATTCGAGTGTGATGAGCGCACTCAACGCATCCACACGCTGCATCACGATCGCGGAAGCTCGATCGAGGATCTGCGCGCGATCGGCGCGCGACAGTCGACTGCGAAATCCCCTGGCCCGCTCGATTGCGTGGCGAACATCTTCAATCCTGGCCTTGGGCACGGATCCGATCACCTGCGCGCTCCACGGATCACTGACCTCGATGACCCTGCCATCGCCTGGATGGCGCTCACCATCAATGCGCATCGACTCAGCATGAAACGCTTTGTGTTGTTCAGTTCCCATGTGATCGCAACCCATCATCGATTAGCGCCTGCGGTGAGCGGGAGCCGTTGTTTCAGGATAGAGGAGCCCTTTTTCGGGCCGTCACGCAATTGTCAAAGGCACGTCATTAACACGTCATGCCCGGATTGAATGATCAAAGGCTTGCCGTCAGGCAGTCGCCCTCACCCACAGTCGTTCGAAGGTATGTCAGAGGTGTTGCACAACCATGACATTGGAGTGTTCGCATGGCGCTCGCATTGGAAATCAAGCAGCTAAACAAGTCGTATGCAGGCAAGTGCGCTCTGAAAGACGTGTCCTTGCAGGTCGAAGCGGGCGAGATGGTCGCATTGATCGGAGCTTCCGGGTCCGGCAAATCAACCTTGCTGCGTCATATCCCGGGCTTCATTGCAGCGGATTCCGGTGAGCTGCATGTCTTTGGCAAGCCCGTACAGCACGCCGGGCGCGTGGCCCGCTCGGTCCGTCGCCTGCGTAGAGAGATCGGCTTCGTCTTTCAACAGTTCAATCTCGTGGGTCGCCTGTCGGTCATGACCAATGTACTGATCGGCCTGATGCCCGATATGCCGTGGTGGCGTCGGATGCTGGTGCGTTTTTCCGTCATGGATCGGCGCAGCGCTATTCGCGCGCTCAGCGCTGTCGGGATTGCCGACACCGCCTGGCAGCGGGCTTCCACACTGTCCGGTGGACAGCAGCAGCGGGCTGCGCTTGCGCGCTGCATCGTTCAGAGGGCACGGCTGGTTCTGGCTGATGAGCCGATTGCCTCACTCGATCCCGAGTCCTCACGCAAAGTTATGGAACTGCTCGCGCAGATGAATCGAAGTCACGGCTGCACCGTACTGGTCTCTTTGCATCAAGTCGAATTCGCGTTGCAGCACTGCCCCAGGACCGTCGCCCTGCGATCAGGCACCGTTGTCTATGACGGCCCGTCCTCAGCGCTGACCCCGCAACTGTTGCGTGAGTTGTACGGCGCTCAGGCCATTGACCTGTTTGAGCCCGAGGCGCGACAGACGGATGCGTGCGCAGTACCAGCCGTCACACCGCATCAGTTGCAGCCAGCCTGACGCACACCGACACCCATTGCTGCCCCGCACGGCGCCCTTCCTTGACTCCCGCTTTAGTTCGTTCATCCATTCATCGATACACAGGACTTTCTACATGCTGACTTCCGTTCGTACTCTGCTCGCAGCCATCAGCCTGTCGGTCACCTCGGTGGCCTTCGCGCAAGACGTCAAGGAGCTCAACTTCGGGATCATCGCCACCGAGAAAGCAGGTGCGTTGCGCCAGATGTGGGAGCCCTTCCTGGCGGACATGTCCAAAGCTACAGGGCTGAAGGTCAATGGCTTCTACGCCACCGATTACGCTGGAATCATCGAAGCGCAACGCTTCAACAAGATTCAGATCGCGTGGTACGGCAATCGCTCTGCCATGGACGCTGTTGACCGCTCCAACGGCGAAGTCTTTGCGCAGTTCGTTGATCTGGACGGCACGCCTGGCTACTACTCGTACCTGATCACGCACAAGGACTCGGGCATTACTTCGCTCGACCAGGTCCTCAAGAACGGAAAATCCTACTCGTTCGGCATTGGCGATCCGGCCTCGACCTCCGGCACACTGGTCCCGACTTACTACGTATTCACGATGAACAAGCTCGATCCGCGCACGCATTTCAGAGTCACGCGCTCGTCCAACCACGAAGGCAATTTCCTCGCCGTGCTGAACAAGCAGGTCGACGTTGCCACCAGTAACAGCGAGATGACGGACAAGGTCAAGGAGAAGACACCGGAACGCATGGAGCAGATTCGCATCCTGTGGACCTCCCCATTGATTCCCCGCGACCCGCTGGTCTGGCGCAAGGATCTCCCTGCTGATGTGAAACAGAAGGTTCGGGACTTCGTGCTGGCTTACGGCAAGGACGACCGCGAAAAGGAGATCCTGAAGAATATGTATCGACTCGCTGGCTTCAAGGCCTCAAGCGACAGCCAACTCATTCCCATCCGTCAGCTCGAGCTTGCGAAAGATCGTAAGAAATTCGAGGACGATGCCAACCTGAGCGATGCCGACAGGCGTGCCCGACTGGCGGACATTGACGCCAAGCTTGATGCGCTGGCCAAGCTGACGCGCAACTGACAGAGCGCGTCGGGTGGTCTCCACATCAATGCGCAGCGGCGAGGCACTCGCACCGCCTCTGCCGCCGGCACCCCGCAGGCGATTGAGTACCCAGTTGGTATGGGGGCTGCTGCTTGGTGCCCTGGTATGGTCATGGCACGGTGCCGATATCCGCCCGATGGCCCTGTGGTCCGATTCGGCCAACATGGCGACGTTTGCGCGCGACTTCTTTCCGCCCGACTTTCATGACTGGCGGATCTACGTCAGCGAGATGGTCATCACGCTGCAAATCGCACTCTAGTG
>DGIT01000071.1:31718-41996 GCA_002386465.1 Burkholderiales bacterium UBA4615
AATCGCACTCTGGGGTACGTTTCTGGCGATCGTGTGTGCGGTCCCTCTGGGCCTGCTGTGCGCCCAGAACCTGGTACCTGCGTGGGTGTATCAGCCCGTACGCAGAGCCATGGACGCGTGTCGCGCGATCAATGAAATGGTGTTTGCGATGCTCTTCATCGTCGCAGTCGGCCTGGGGCCATTCGCCGGCGTGATGGCGTTGTGGGTGCACACCACCGGAGTACTCGCCAAGCTTTTCGCGGAGGCGGTTGAGGCCATCGACCCTCGTCCTGTTGAAGGTATTCGTGCCACCGGTGCCTCCGCTGTCGAGGAAATTCTCTACGGGGTCATCCCGCAGGTGATGCCCCTCTGGATTTCCTATTCCCTGTACCGCTTCGAATCCAATGTGCGCTCCGCCTCGGTCGTGGGAATGGTCGGTGCGGGCGGCATTGGCGTGATCCTGCATGAAGTGATCCGCGGATTTGAGTACGCCCAGACTTCAGCCGTGCTGCTGATCATCATTGCCTCGGTCACGCTGATTGACGTGATCTCCGCGCGGATCCGCGCCTGGGCGATCTGACACATCCTTTCGGAGTTTGCCAATGCAATCGCTCATCCAATTGAATGGGAGGCAGTATCGTCGCCCGAACCAGCCTGTAGTGGTCGTGTGCATTGATGGTGGAGATCCGGCCTACCTTGAGCAGGGATTGAAAGACGGGATCATTCCCAACATGGCCCGCTTCATGCAGGACGGGTTCAGCGCGGTGGCGCAAGGCACCGTTCCAAGCTTCACCTGCCCGAACAACATGTCGCTGATCACGGGTGCACCGGCATCCGTCCATGGCATCTCGGGCAATTTCTACCTGGATGCGGCCACAGGACAGGCGGTGGTCATGACCGGCCCGGAATTGCTCCGAAGCCGCACGCTGCTCGCTGAATTCGCAGACGCAGGCGCCCGGGTGGTTGCCATCACCGCCAAGGACAAGCTGCGCTTGCAACTGGGCAAGGACCTCGATCTCACCCGGGGCAACATCTGCTTTTCCGCCGAGCTCGCATCACAGTGCACGGTCGCCGACAACGGCATCGAAGACGTCCTGTCACTGGTCGGCATGCCGCAGCCCGACATGTACTCGATGGAGCTGTCGCTTCTTGTGCTTGAAGCAGGTGTACAGCTGCTTGAGCGCGAGCGACCGGACCTGATGTTTCTGTCCCTCACCGACTACATCCAGCACAAGCATGCGCCAGGTTCGCCGGTTGCCAACGAGTTCTATCGGCGGATCGACAACTGTTTCGGCCGGCTCAGTGCGCTCGGTGCCGTGGTGGCACTGACCGCCGATCACGGCATGAATGACAAGGCCCTGGCGGACGGTGCGCCCAACGTCATTTTCCTGCAGGACATTCTCGATGCGCGCCTGGGGGCCGGTCGGGTGCGTGTGATCTGCCCAATCACAGACGCCTTCGTGCGGCACCACGGTGCCCTGGGCGGGTTCGTGCGCATCTGGTGTACCGATGGTCAAACCACCGCAAGCGATGTGAAATCCGCACTCGATGGCGTTCGGGGCCTGGCGCAGGTACTTGATCGGGACGCAGTCTGTCGCCTGTACCAGCTCCCCCCCGACCGGGAAGGCGATGTCGCGGTCATTGCCGAACGCAATGTGGTCATTGGCGGGTCGGTCGCGGATCACGATCTGTCTGCGCTCAAGGGAGAACGCTTGCGCAGCCATGGCGGTGTCACGGAAGCGCAGGTTCCGTTCATCCTGAATCGCCCCCTGAGTCCAGGCTATCGCGAGCGGGCCCGCAGCGGTCTGCACAGCTACGAGCTGTTCGACTACGCAGTCAATGGCACGCTCGAACATGCCTGAACACGAAGCCATGTTGCCGGACTCGGCGCAGGTCGCGGTCTTCGACGAGCCCAATGGCCCGTTCCGACTCACCCGCTATCCCTTGCGCCCGGTTGCCGACACAGAAGTTCTGGTTCGAGTGCGCATGTCGACGATCTGCCGCTCCGATATCCATTCCTGGCAAGGCAAGCGGCCTTCTCCATGTCCGGGTCTGCTCGGGCATGAGATTGTCGGCACCATCGCTGCACTGGGTGCATCCATGACCCATGACATGCGCGAGGCGCCGCTTGCAGTGGGCGACCGCATCACCTGGAGCGAATATTTCGTGCCTGGGCGCAGCTGGATGCGCGACGTACTGGACATGCCTCAGAAGGCCCCAGGCGTGGACAAATACGGGCATCTGTCCAGCGACACTGCGCCACATCATCATGGCGGCTTCGGTGAGTTCTGCTACATCCGGCCGGACTCCTGGATTCTCAAATTGCCCGATGAGCTGAGCGATGAAGAGGCCACCCCCATCAATTGCGGGGTGGCCACGATGTGCGCCGTCATCGAGGCTGCCGATATCCGGATCGGGCAAACCGTCGTGATCCAGGGGCTGGGCTTGCTCGGTCTGTATGGCGCCGCCCTGGCCAAGTCCCGCGGTGCAGCCCTGGTGATCGGGGTCGAGGCACTGGAGTCCCGCCGCCAGCTCGGGATGCAATTCGGCGTTGACCAGACGTTTGCACCCGACGCCGTGCAGATACCGGCGCATGGTGCCGACTGCGTCATCGAGGTGTGTGGCGACCCGAATGCCCTGGTTTCAGCGATGCAGTGGCTACGCCCGGGCGGCCGCCTGGTGGTGGCCGGTCTGGTCAACCCAAACGCCAATGTGACCCTGGATGCGCACCGCATCCTGCGTCAATGCCTGACGATCGTGGGCGTTCACAACTACCACCCGCGCCATCTGCCGCAGGCGCTCGACTTCATCCTCACGCACCGCAGCGTCTATCCCTTTCGCACTCTGGTCGATCGCAGCTACCCGCTCGCAAACATCTCTGAAGCCATGACCGACGCTGCCCAACGTCACGTCCTGCGCGCCGCCATCTGCCCCTGAACCGCAACGGCATGAATGCGCCCACCTCTCACGCACCGATCCTGCTGACGCCCGGTCCGCTGACGACACATCTCGAGACGCGCCAGGCGATGCTGAGGGACTGGGGGTCCTGGGATCAGCCCTTCAATGCGCTGACTGCGCAGGTTTGCGATCGGTTGCTGCGCATCGTGCATGGCGAGCACGCCCATGTGTGCATCCCCTTGCAGGGCAGTGGCACCTTTGCGGTGGAAGCCGCCCTGGGCACACTGATTGCACCGACCGGCAAAGTGCTGGTCCCCATGCAGGGCGCCTACTGCGAACGTATCGTGAAAATCCTCACGATCCTCGGCAAAGGCGTCGTACGGTATGACCTGCAGGAAGACCAGCCGGTCGACCCTGCGCAACTCGAAGCCCTGCTCAACGCAGACCCCACGGTGACGCATGTTGCACTCGTACATTGCGAAACGACCACCGGCCTGCTGAACCCGCTGACCCGGATCGCTGAGGCGGTCGAACGCTGCGGCAGACAGTTGATCGTCGATGCCATGAGTACTTTTGGCGCATTGCCCATCGATTTGCGGCACACCCGTGCCGCAGCCGTGATTTCCGCCTCGGGGAAGTGCCTCGAAGGTGTGCCGGGAATGGGCTTCGTGATCGCGGATCGTGGTGTGTTGCAGAGCAGCGCTGCGAACTCCCACTCTTTAGCACTCGACCTGCATGATCAATGGCAGTACATGCAGGCCACCACGCAGTGGCGCTATACGCCACCCACGCATGTCATGGCGGCCCTGCATACGGCCCTGGAGCTTCACGAACGGGAGGGCGGCGTCGCAGCCAGGGCAGCGCGATACCAGGACAATTGCGCAACGCTGATCACCGGGATGCGCGCGCTGGGGTTCGTACCGTATCTGCGCGAGGCAGACCAGGCACCGATCATCGCGACCTTCCACGCACCTCGGGACGCAGCCTACGACTTTGCGACCTTCTACCAGTCAATGCGGGCGAAAGGCTTCGTGTTGTACCCAGGCAAGCTCACCCGCGCAGCGACTTTTCGCATCGGCTGCATCGGGGCCATTACGCGGGACGACATCACCAGAATGCTGCAATCGGTCAGGCAGACGATGCTCGAAATGGGCATGCACTAGGAGTATGCGACGTGGCTCACACTCCAGATGAGGATCAGGGACTGCTGCAGATCCTTGGCGAGCTGTACGGCCAGAAAGGCGATCGACGCTATGGCCTGGCCGAGCTCAACCAACGCATGCACGCCGTGCAGGCTGCCGCGCTGGCCCAGGCGCAAGGCAGCTCTTCAGCGGTGGTGGTTGCTGCATTACTGCACGATATCGGCCATATGCTGCACGGTCTGGGCGAACATCCTGCGGCGCGCGGCGTTGATGATCAGCACGAGCAAGTCGGCGCGAACTGGCTCGCGCAGTATTTCGGCGACGAGGTGGTTGAGCCTGTGCGTTTGCATGTGGCCGCCAAGCGCTATCTGTGCGCCACCGACCCGGGCTATCTCGACAAGCTGAGCCGTGACTCTCTGGAGAGCCTCGCCTTGCAGGGCGGACCAATGAGTGCGCCCGAACAGCAGGTCTTTCGGTCACGCCTGGGTTGGCGTGAGGCGGTGGCATTGCGCCGACTCGATGAACAGGCTAAGGATCCGGCCGGCCCTGCTCCAGCGTTCTCGGAGTTTCACCAGATCATCCTGTCGCACCATCGAGCTTTCCTAAGCGCAGCCTGATCGCAGCGCTCCTCGAGCGGGTCGCTGGTAACCTCAGCCGCGCGCCAGGGGATTGGGTGTGGGCGGCGCCACCTGCCGCAACAGATTACGGTCGGTATGGTGGAACGGCTCGGTCTGGCCGCGAATCATCAGCACCGTGTCTTCTTCGTAGCCCCAGGTGCCATCCGGGTTCACGGTCACCTTGATGCGAAACTCGACGGTCCTGAAGGCGTAGTCCAGAAACGGCCCGGAGCGAATCCCGAAGTGCTCGTGGCCGTGCGTGGCCACCAGCTCGAATGACGTCGAGTCAGCATGGGCCTGGCCACTGGCCATCACCACCTGACCGCGCGGAATGGTCAGCGTGTGCATCACCACCCCGGTGGCGGGCTCCCAGAGCCAGTAGCCCACCTGATCATGGTAGGTCTTGATCTGAGCCGGCTTGGTGATGTGGGTGTGATACCGCAGCCCATAGAGCAGCTGTGGCCCGTTGGTCTGCGGATCGATCGGCTGCAACTCGATGCGCTCGACGAAGGCCTGCTTGCGCGGGCCGTCCGCCTTGGGCTTGACGTCCAGGCCGCGCTCGCCTTCCCAGATTCCCGCCAGTGCACGCAGCGGCCCCAGATTGGCCAGCGTATCGACATCGATGTCGGACGGCTCGGTATAGATGTCTTCGGAGTAGTCGCCCATGACTGATACGCCTCGCATGCTGGCTGAAAGTTCAACGATGATAGCTATCGCACTGCGGCAAAAACCGAGCGCACTCAGCACAACGGCTCAGGCCGGTGCGCTGTCCTTGCGATGTGAGAAGAGTCGGAAGGTGCCTTGCGCCATGGCCACCGGATGCCCCTGCGCATCGCGGATCTCGCCCCGCACAAATGCGGTCCGGTTGGTCTTGAGCGTGGTCGCCACCGTGCAGACGAACGGACCGCTGCGCGCGGCCGACAGATACTGCACGCTGCAGTCGACCGTGGCGCAGCCTGCCTCGGTATCACCATTGGACTGGGCTGCAAACGCCATGGTGGTGTCCAGGAGTGTGAACAGCACGCCGCCATGAGGCTGCGGCGTGGGCCAGCAGGCACTCACAGTGGGCGTGAGCACTGAACGGGCCTGGCCATCGCCGACTGCCTCCACCCGGATGCCCAGCGCGTGATAGAGCGGGTTGTGATTAAGGCGGGTCAGATCAGCGTCCGAATAGCGCATGCAGCCGCCCTCAGACAACCCGATCGGGGTTGGTGTGCTCGAAGTCCAGGACCACCCGGCCGATCACCTTGCCATCACGCAGCTCTTCCATGCTGCGATTCACTTCAGAAGCCGGCCGCACCTCTACCGGTGAAGGCTGCAACTTGCCTGAGCGCGCCAGCGCCACAACAGCCTTCAGTTCATCCAGACTGCCCACATACGAGCCACGTACCGAGATGCCACGCTGGGCAATGGGCGGCAAAGGCATGGTGATTTCGCCACCAAAGAGTCCGCACAAGACGTAATGACCACCTTTGGCCAGCGCTGCGATACCCAGATTCGCAGTCGCGGGCATGCCCACGAAATCCAGCGCCCCGGCGATCGCGCCCCCTGTGACCGCCTGCAGCCGAGCGAGCGCATCGGGCTCGCGGGTATCCACAGCCGCCGATGCACCCTGAGCACGCGCATGCTCAAGCTTCGTGGCGTCGACATCGCAGGCCACGATGTTGGTGATGCCTTGCGCACGCATCATGGCAATGGCCGCCATGCCCAGACCGCCGCAGCCCAGCACAATCACCCAGTCTCGCGCTGCAAGCCTGGGCAGCTTACTGATCGCGCTGAACGCGGTCAGACCCGAGCAGGCCAGTGTGGCCGCCCAGGCTTCGTCGATGCCGGATGCGTCAATGAGGTAGCGTGAGTCGGGCACCACAACGTGTGTGGCATAGGCACCGGGCTTGACCACGCCCAGAAAGCGCTGGCTCAGGCAGTAATTGTCGTGCCCTCCCAGGCACACCGGGCAGGTCCCGCAGCCAATCCACGGATACACCAGTCGGCGATCCCCCAGCTTCACGCCCTGCGCCTGCGGCCCCATGGCCTCGACCACACCGTAGGGTTCATGGCCACACGTGAAGGGCGGCACGCAGCCGCGGTCCTTCACGTAGAAGCGCTTGCCGCCGCCCAGATCGAAATAGCCTTCCCAGATGTGCAGGTCGGAGTGACACACGCCTGAGCGGGTAATGCGAATGAGAACCTCACTGCCCTGCGGCACGGGGGTCTCGCGAATGCGCGCCTGCAGCGGCTTGCCGTGTTCAACCACTTCGTAACTAAGCATTCCGGTCTCCCTGATGTATGGATTCGAACCTGTCTATTGTGCCCGAGCGCAGCCGGGAAGCGCCCTCGGCCTGCGCCCATCAACGCTCAACGCAGCGTCAATGCCACCCGACCGATCACTTCACGTGAGGCAATCGCATGCAGTGCTTCGCGGAATCCGTCAAGCGGCCAGGTGCGCCAGGTCTCGGGGTTCAGGCGGCCCTGTACACACCAGTCGAACATTGCTTCAAAGGCCGCCCGCACCTTCAGATCGGTGCCCGGCACCGGCGGCACGCGCCCCCAGCCCACGTAATGGCCCCAGTACAGGCCAATGACCGTGATGTTCTTCACCAGCGCAATGTTGGCCGGCACACTGGGAATGTCGCCGCTGGCAAAGCCCATCGGGATGATGCGACCGTCAGGCGCAATGCAACGCATGGCTTCGCGAAAAGCCTCGCCGCCCACCGGATCGAAGATCACATCAGCCCCGCGCCCATCGGTCGCTGCGAGCACCGAGTGCGACACCGAACCGGTGCGTCGATCAATCAGCACCTGCGCACCATGGCGCCTGAGGGCATCGAGTTTTTCATCCGTACCCGCCACGGCCAGCACGCGCGCGCCCAGACAGCGCGCCACTTCAATCGCTGCCAGGCCACTGCCTCCAGCGGCACCGAGCACCAGCACGGTTTCGCCGGGCTGCAGATGCGCACGCCACGCAAAGGCGGCATACGCCGTGGCGTAGATGGTGGGGAAATGCACCGCCTGCAGAAAGCTCACTTGCGCAGGCAAGCGGTACACCGTGCATTCGGGCACGATCACCTCGTCGGCATAGCCGCCCGAGCGAACGCCCGCAGCCACGCGATCGCCGACCTGCACGTGGGTGACGTCGGCTGCACATTCAAGCACCACGCCGGCCACCTCGGTGCCTGGCGTAAAGGGCGGCTCAGCACGATTCTGATGCGTTCCCTTGAGCACCAGCAGATTGGCAAAACTGACGCCTGCCACATGCACCTTCACACGCACGCACCCGGCACGCAGGGGTGGCGATTCGACCTCCTCGACCGATGTGGCTGAAGGATCGTCAAAGGACTGGCAGACCACTGCACGCATCAGCGCGTACCTCCGCCCGCATCACCCGCATCAGACGCATCACCCATATCACCCACCGCACCGTGGCGCCCGGCCCCTTGCGCAAACCGTCGCGCGCCCTCGGTCGCTTCAAGCCGCCGCGCCTCGAGCGACAAGGCGTTTTCGCGCGCAATCGCATCCGCTTCGGGCAAGTCCCATTGCGCGTAAGTGGAGCTCCGATCCGAACGCATGGCCACCTGCGGAAAGGCCGCCATGCCATGGGCCAATGCCTGAGCTGCCGCAACCGCCTGGCCAGCCGGCACCACGCGCGTGACCAGGCCCATCTGCAAGGCTTCCTGAGCGTCGACCGCGCGCGCTGTCAGCATCATGTCGAGCGCCCGGCCCATGCCCACGATGCGCGGCAGGCGTACGGTGGTGCCGTCGCTCATCGGCACGCCCCAGCGGCGCGAGAGCACTGCAAATTTCGCGGTCTCGTCTGCGATGCGAATGTCGCACCACAGGGCGACACCCAGGCCACCGGCACAGGCCATGCCATTGACGGCCGCAATCACCGGCTTATCCAGCACCCGGTGCAGGGGCCCTGCCTCACTGCCGGCCCAGGGTTCATAGGGCACACCCCCCGCCAGCTCCTTCAGGTCCGCGCCAGCGCAAAAGGCCTGGCCCGCACCAGTCAGCACGGCGACCCGTGCGGTCTCGTCAGATTCAAACGCGCGCAGGGCCTGTGCCAGGGCGCGTGTGGTCTCACGGTCAAGCGCATTGCGCACCTCGGGCCGGTTGATGACGAGCGTGGTCACCGGTCCGTCGTGCGACACCATCAGCGTGTGAGTCATGCGTTGTCCCGTTCGTGTGCGATCCAGTGGACTGATCGTACAAGATGGCCGCACACGGTTCGTTTTTGCAGCCGCCCATCCACCACCAGATCCCCCGGCATGCCAGCATCATCAGCTGTGCCTTGCGGCACCATGCGATCCCAAGTCAGACAGACCACAGACCACCCTAGCTGGAGACCAACATGCTGCTTCGCTGGCTAAGCACAATGACCGCCCTGAGCAAGCTTGAGACAGTCAGCGGCTACGCCACCGTTGGATCGTCACCCCCAGCTGCGCGCTCCGCGAACGTGGGTCAGGCAGCGCTTGTCATGGAAGAGTTCATGGTCCCCGGTGGCGACCCCGGGATCGAGCTCTACGTGCGCAACAAGCGGCTGCCTGCGCTCAACACCTTCAGCGCCGATAACGTGCTGCTCTTCGTGCACGGTGCCACCTACCCGGCCGAGACCGGCTTCGATCTGTCACTCGATGGCGTTTCGTGGATGGATGTGCTGGCACGACAAGGCTTCGACGTCTACCTGGTCGATATCCGCGGCTACGGCAAATCGAGCCGCCCGCCCGAGATGGATCAACCTGCTGCGGCGAATCCTCCGATCGTTGATTCGGAAGTGGCCTCGCGGGACTATGCTGCCGCCGCAGACTGGATCCGCGCACGACGCCAGGTGCCGCGCGTCAATGTCATGGGCCACTCCTGGGGCACCGTGATCACCGCCCGCTATGCAACGCTACATTCCGACAAGATCAGCCGACTGGTGCTCTTTGCGCCGGTCTGGTTGCGACAGGGCGGCGCCTCGCTCACCGACACCGGTGGTGCGCTGGGCGCCTATCGCACGGTCACAATCGAAGCTGCGCGCAAGCGCAAGGACACCGGACTGCGACCCGGTATCAAACCGCAGCCCGACGCCTGGTTCGATACCTGGGCTCAAGCCACCTTTGCCAGCGACCCGGTGGGTTCCAAAGCCAACCCGCCTTACGTCTGCGCGCCCAATGGCGTGGTGCAGGAAGGGCGAAACTTCTGGAATGCAGGCAAGCCGGTCTATGACCCGGCGCACATTCAAGTGCCCACCATGCTGATCCTGGGCGAGTGGGACGCGGACACACCGCCCTACATGGCGCAAACGCTGTATCCGCTGCTGGTCAATGCCCACCCGAAAAAGCTCGTGCTGCTGAGCCGGGGCACCCATGGCATCATGAACGAAGTGGAGCGGTTCTCGCTGTTCGATGAGGTCTATCGATTCCTCTCGGACGGCTGGAAACCCTGAGCGCTGCACGCCATTCGATCGCCATCCAATCCCATCAAACCATGCACAACACTCACACTTCCTCACCACGCGGCCTGCGCACGATGCGCCTCGGTCTGACCTGGGCGCTGTCAGCCACATGGGCGCTGAGTCTGGCCCCGGCACTGAGCCATGCGCAGACCAGCGCAGCACCTGCCCCGCAGGCCTATCCGAGCAAGCCGATCAAGGCGATCGTGCC
>DGIT01000071.1:42138-54693 GCA_002386465.1 Burkholderiales bacterium UBA4615
CCTGATGGCTACACGCTGCTGATCGGCACCAACAGCACCAATGCCGCGCTCAAGAGCCTGATGAAGAAGCTGCCCTATGACCAGGACACGGCCTTCGCACCGATCGCCTTCCTGGGTCAGGTGCCGCTGATCGTCGGCATCAACAACGACGTGCCCGCCAAGACCCTGCCTGAGCTGATCGCCATGGCCAAGGCCAAACCCGGTCAGATGAGCTTTGCCAGCGCCAGCACTTCGCAGCGTGTTTCAAGCGAAATGCTCTTCAGCATGACCGGCGTGCAATTGAACTATGTGCCGTACAAGAGCGGCCCGGCCGCCATGACCGATCTGATCGGCGGGCAGGTGAATCTGTTCACCGCAGACTTCGCGGTCATGCTGCCGCAGGTGAAGGCGGGCAAGGTGCGCGGCTTGGCAGTCACGTCCACGCAGCGCTCCAAAGCCATTCCAGAACTGCCCACCGTCAATGAAGCCCTGGGCTTGAAGGACTATGAGCTGATCGCCTACTTCGCGATCTTCGCCCCGGCAGGCACACCGGCCGACATCATCCAGAAGCTCAATCGGGCCGCCAACGCAGCCGCCACCGACAAGGAGCTGGTAGACAAGTTCTCCTCGATCGGCTTCGAGACCGCCCCTGCATCGCCCGAGGCCCTGGCCCAGCGCTCGCGCACCGAGACCGCCAAGTGGGCCAAAGCCATCCGGGACGCGAAGATCGAACCTGAGTGAGCCGCGCTTGGGCTGGGCCTTACCGGCCCAGTCCCATCTGCTTGCCGACCTCGGTATAGACGCGAATCTTGTCCTTCATGAATGCGTCCATCCGGTCGGGCCCGACGTTGACCAGCTCGAACCCGCTCTTTGCCGCCAGTTGTTGCATTTCGGGCTCGGCGTTCAACGCTGCCCACAACTCGGCCATGCGTCGGCGGGCGTCAGGCGGCGTCGATTTCGGCATGCCAATGCCCCGATAGGCGCCGTCGACCCAATCAACACCCAGCTCGCGAAAGGTCGGCACGTCAGGCAACAGCGGATGGCGTTTATCCATGGCCACCGCAAGCGCCCGCACCTTGCCCTTCTGATTGATGGCGAAGGCCGTGTAACTCATCGCGCCGCTCACATGCCCGCCCAGCACTGCAATGGTCATGTCGCCGGTCCCCTTGAACGGCACATACGTGGTCGTGATTCCGAAGGTGCTGTTGAGTCGCTCATGCGCAGCATGGTTGGCCGAGTTCAGTCCTGAGCCACCCAGATTCAGCTTGCCGGGTTCGGCTTTGGCCGCTTTCACGAACTCTGCAAACGACCTGATCGGACTGGACTCCGGCACCAGCAGTGCATCCGGGGTGTAGTGAAACCAGAAGACCGGCGTGATGTCCTCGGTCTTGTACTGCACATTGCCTTCCATGGGTTGAAGGACCGTGTGCGGCAGATTGATGCCGACCACCGTCGATCCGTCTGCGGGCAAGGTGTTCATGGTGCTCCACATCAGCGCACCACCCGCGCCCGCCTTGTACTGCACGATGGTTTCGATCGCGGGGCATCTGCGCTTGAGCACGGTCTGCTGATGACGGGCAGACAGATCAGACTCCCCGCCGGGCGGAAACGCTTGCCAGTAATTCACGTTGCGCTCGGGGCAGGCTTGCGCACTGGCGGCAGGGACGTCAGCCAGCAGACACCCCGCAGCAGCCATCACAGCGTGCATCAGTTTCATGATCCGGTTCTCCTTCAGAAGGTTGGGGTCCAGCAATCGTCAGATGAGGCGGGTCGGGTCGGGTCGGGTCGGGCAGGTCACGGCCTGCGCACACGCTGACAGACCGCTTCGGTCACCTGCTGCGTGCTCGCCTGCCCGCCCAGATCGCGGGTGTGGAGCACAGGGTCAGCGGTGACCGATTCAATGGCCTGCATGAGCCGGGCAGCGCCCGCATGTTCGCCCAGATGCTCAAGCAGCATGACGCAGGACCAGAAGGTACCGACCGGGTTGGCCAAGCCTTGTCCCATGATATCGAAGGCCGAGCCATGAATCGGTTCGAACATGCTCGGATACCGGAGCTCGGGGTCGATATTGCCGGTGGGCGCGATGCCCAGACTGCCGGCCAGTGCGGCTGCCAGGTCGGACAGGATGTCTGCATGCAGATTGGTGGCCACGACCGTATCGATGCTGGCCGGGCGATTCACCATGCGAGCCGTCATGGCGTCGACCAGTTCCTTGTCCCACCGCACATCGGGAAAGTCCGCCGCCACCTGCGCCGCCACTTCATCCCACATCACCATGGCGTGGCGCTGCGCATTGCTCTTGGTCACCACGGTGAGCAGTTTGCGCGGCCGCGATTGGGCCAGACGAAAAGCGTATCGAATGATCCGCTCGACCCCGGTACGGGTCATGATCGACACATCGGTGGCCACCTCGATCGGATGCCCCTGATGCGCGCGCCCACCCACGCCCGAATATTCCCCTTCCGAGTTCTCACGCACGATGACCCAGTCGAGGTCCTGCGGGCGACATCGCTTCAGTGGCGCATCAATGCCTGGAAGAATCCGGGTCGGCCGCACGTTGGCGTACTGATCAAAGCCCTGGCAGATCTTGAGGCGCAGCCCCCACAACGTGACATGGTCGGGAATATGAGGGTCACCGGCCGAGCCGAACAGGATCGCGTCCTTGTCGCGCAGCGCGCGCAGCCCATCGGCCGGCATCATCTCGCCATGAGCGCGGTACCAGTCACCGCCCCAGCCGAAGGTCTCGAATGCGAACGACACGTCCTGCAGCGTCTGCGCCAGCGTTTCGAGCACCTGCTGGCCCGCAGGAATCACCTCCTTGCCAATACCGTCCCCGGGAATGGTGGCGATCCGATACGTCTTCATGTCTGTCCCCTTTCGAAGCGGCAGTATGGCGCACCCCAGGCCCCCTTCGCATCCTGCGTACGCGTTTCGGATTGAGAGGCAGAACCGGGGCCGGACTTGCCTGCCCAAGGCCCGGTGAACGACACTGCGAAGGGTTCCCCGCAGCCTCGGGGGCCCGCATTCAGGAGAGATGACGATGGATTTGAGCTATTCGGACCAGGAACTGGCCTTCCGAAACGAGGTACGCGACTGGCTCGCGGCCAACCTGCCCAAGGATATTCGCGACAAGGTCGTGAACTACCAGCACCTGTCGAAAGAGGATTTTCTGCGCTGGCACAAGATTCTGGCCAAGAAAGGCTGGGCGGTGCCGCATTGGCCGGTGGAATGGGGTGGCACAGGCTGGGACATCACCCAGCGCTACATTTTCAACGAGGAATTCGGGCTGGCCGGCGCGCCCAATCTGCCGAATTTCGGCCCCAACATGTGCGCCTCGGTGCTGATGCGCTTCGGGACCGATACCCAGAAAAACCATCACCTGCCGCGCATTCGCGAGGGTGACGATTTCTGGGTACAGGGCTACTCCGAACCGGGTTCTGGCTCGGACCTGGCTTCACTGAAAACGCGCGCTGAGCGCAAGGGCGATCACTACGTGGTCAACGGCCAGAAAATCTGGACCACGCTGGGTCACTACGGTGACTGGATCTTCTGTCTGGTACGCACCGACCCGGCTGCAAAGATTCGCCAGGAAGGCATCAGCTTTCTGCTCATCGACATGAAAACGCCTGGCATCACCGTGCGCCCGCTCATCCTCATGGACGGCGGCCACGAAGTAAACGAGGTCTTCTTTGACGAAGTGAAAGTGCCGGTCGAGAACCTGATCTTCGAAGAGAACAAGGGCTGGACCGTGGCGAAGTACCTGCTCGGCCACGAGCGCGTGGGATCGGGCAACGTGGGGGCTTCCAAGCGCGAACTGCAGGCACTGCGCACACTCGCTGCGGGCGAAATGAAAAACGGCAAGCCGATCATCGAGGATCCGCGCTTTCGCGACCGTCTCTCGCGCACCGAGATCGAACTGCAGGCGCTGGAACTCACCGCCATGCGCTTCCTGGACCGGATGCGTCGAACGGGTCAGCCTCCGGGCGCCGATGCGTCCATGCTCAAGCTCAAGGGCAGCGAGATTCAGCAGTCGATCACCGAGCTCATGATGCAGGCAGTCGGCCCGCAGGCGCAGCCCTTCGTCGCTGTGGAAGGCGGCAGCGTCGACGCCTACAAGTCGCGCTTGTCACCGCGCTATTTCAACTATCGCAAAACCACCATCTACGCGGGCTCCAACGAGATCCAGCGCAACATCATCGCCAAGGCGACTCTGGGTCTGTGACCGCAAGGACATCCGCATGAATTTCGAATACAGCGAAGAGCAGCAGCAACTCGCCGATGCGCTGCGCAAATATCTGAGCAACGAATACGACTTCGAAAAACGCAAGGCCATCATTCGCTCCGACAGTGGTGCGAGTGACAGCGTGTGGTCCACGTTTGCCGAGATGGGGCTGACAGCGATCGCACTACCCGAGGCCGACGGCGGTTTTGGTGGTGGCGCAGTCGACCTCATGGCCGCCATGGAAGCCTGTGGCGAGGCACTGGTGGTGGAGCCACTGCTCGATAACGTGGGCCTGGCCGCAAGGCTGGTTTCGCAGGCAGGCAGCACAGAACAGCGTGCCGCCCTGCTGCCGGGCGTGGCGGCCGGCACACGGCGCATGGCCTTCGCCTACCTGGAGCCGGGGCGCCGTTACGACACCGCGCCCCAGGGCACGACCGCTCGGGCTGAGGGCGGCGGCTGGGTTCTGGATGGCGAGAAATCCGTGGTCATCGGCGCGCCGTCGGCTGACCAGCTGATCGTGAGTGCACGCACCGGCCAGGGCACGAGCCTGTTCGTCGTGGACCGCACGACACCGGGCGTCACGCTCAACGCGTGTCGGACGGTGGACGGACAACGCGCAGCGGACATCCGCTTCTCAGGCGTGAAACTGCCCGCGCAGTCGCTGCTTGGAAAAGCCGATGCGGCCCAGACGGTGATCGAGGACACGCTGGATTTCGCCACCGCGCTGCTGTGTGCCGATGCCATCGGCGCCATGAAGTTCGCCAATGACACCACCCTGGAATACCTGAAGACCCGCAAGCAGTTCGGTGTGGCGATCGGCACCTTCCAGGCACTGCAGCACCGCATGGTCGACATGTACGTGGTGTGCGAGCAGGCCCGCTCAATGGTGATTTACGCCGCCGCAAAAGTGGATCAGGCGACCGATCCGGTCGAGCGCAGGCGCGCCGTGTCAGCCGCCAAGATCAAGGTGGCCGACGCAGCCCGCCAGGTGAGTCAGGAGTCGGTGCAGTTGCACGGTGGCATGGGCATGACCGAGGAAATGAAGGTCTCGCACTGTTTTCGCCGTCTGACCACCATCTACCCATCGATTCGGCGACGCAGACCATCATCTCGAGCGCTATGCCTCGTTGAGCTGAGGACCCGCGCGCGCTAGACCTCCCAGGGGACAGGGCCCGCTCGCAACGGGGCCCGCGCGCGCGCCAGGCTGTTCGCATCTACCGCGCCTGCCGTATGCAGCGCATGCACGGCAGCATGCGTGATCGATGCCGCATCCACTTCAAAGAACGCACGCAGCTGGGCCCGGGTATCACTTCGTCCAAATCCGTCGGTGCCCAGCACCGTGTAACGGCGGCCCTGCGGCATGCAGGCCCTCACGGATTCAGGCACCGCACGCACGTAATCGCTCACCGCAATCACCGGGCTATCATGTCCGCTCAGAAGCGAGTGCAGATGCGGGGGCGTCGACGTACCGTCCAGTCGGGCGGCACGTTCGCAGCGCTGCGCATCGCGGGCCAGTTCGCTCCAACTGGTCACGCTGATCACTTCAACCGCCACGCCGTAGTCGCGCCCCAGACTCTCGGCGCTCGCCAGGGCTTCGCCCATCAGCGCGCCACTGGCCATGAGTGTCACGCGCGGAGCCACAGCGTGCGCAGCAGACGCGGCGCGCAGCCGATACGCACCGCGCAGCAGGTCGGCCTCGACACCCGATGGCAGTGACGGTTGGGCCTGATTCTCGTTGCCCACCGTGATGTAGTGGAAGACGTCGCGCTGTATCTCGAGCATCTCGCGCAGTCCGTGCTCGACAATCACCGCAAGTTCCCCGGCACTGGCCGGATCCCATGCGCGGCAATTGGGCACCGTGGCCGCCATCAGATGAGAGCTGCCGTCCTGATGCTGCAGGCCTTCGCCACCGAGCGTCGTGCGACCTGCCGTTGCACCAATCAGAAAACCACGCGCGCGCTGATCCGCCGCTGCCCAGATCTGATCACCCACGCGCTGAAAGCCGAACATCGAGTAGTAAATGTAGAACGGCACCATCGCCAGGCCATGCACCGAATAGGACGTGGCTGCTGCGGTCCACGAGGCCAGCGCACCCGCTTCGGTAATGCCTTCCTCCAGAATCTGACCGTCGGTGGCCTCGCGGTAATACAGCATCGAACCGATATCCTCAGGTTCATAGCGCTGCCCGACCGATGACCAGATGCCGACCTGCCGAAAGAGGTTGGCCATACCGAAGGTGCGCGCTTCATCGGCCACGATCGGCACGATGCGCGGACCCAGCTGCGGATCTTTCAACAGGTTGCCCAGCATGCGCACGAAGGCCATGGTGGTCGACATCTCTTTGCCCTGTGCATCGGTGGCAAAGGTGCCCCATTGAGCGAGCGGCGGCACCGGCACGGGCAGCGCATCGGCCGTGCGCTGCGGCATGGCACCACCCAGTGCCGCACGACGCTCGGTCAGATAACGCATCGCCGGCGCTTCGGGCTCGGGCCGGATGAATTCCAGCGCAGCGGCCTGATCGTCCGACAAGGGCAGCCTGAACCGGTCGCGAAATTCGATCAGTGCATCGCGATCGAGTTTCTTGTGCTGATGCGTGGTCATGCGCCCCTGTGCCGTGCGCCCCATGCCAAAGCCCTTCTTGGTATGGGCCAGGATCACTGTGGGCGTGCCGGTATGGCGCGCTGCGGCGTGATACGCCGCATGGAGCTTCACCGGGTCATGCCCGCCACGCGTCAGTCGATCGATCTGCTCGTCGGTCATACCCGCCGACAACGCACGCAAGGCATCGCTTTGCCCGAAAAAGCGTTCACGATTGAAGGTGCCGTCGGTGGCTGCGTAGGTTTGAAACTGACCATCCACCGTGCGCGAGAAGGCATCGATCAGTGCGCCCTGAGTGTCGCGCGCAAACAGTCCGTCCCAGTCACTGCCCCAGACCAGCTTGATGACATGCCATCCGGCGCCGGTAAACAAGGCTTCCAGTTCATCCACGATGCGCCCGTTGCCCCGCACCGGCCCGTCCAGACGCTGCAGATTGCAGTTCACCACGAACACCAGGTTGTCGAGCCGCTCGCGGGCAGCCAATGTCAGCGCGCTCATGGACTCGGGTTCGTCCATTTCACCGTCCCCAAAAATGCCCCACACCTTGCGTTGCGAAGCATGTGTACCAGCGCTGCCAAATCCCATCGCAGGCAACAGGCCGCGGTGTTCGAGATAGCGGATGAAGCGGGCCTGATAGATCGCGCTGATTGGCCCGATGCCCATCGAGCCCGTGGGAAACTGCCAGAAGTCGGGCATCAGCCAGGGGTGCGGATAGCTTGAAAGTCCGCGTGCCCCTGCGCCTGGGGCACTGAGCTCGCGCCTGTAGTGTTCAAGATCGCGCGCATCGAGCCTGCCCTCGAGAAAGGCACGCGCATAGATGCCCGGGGCGGAGTGCGGCTGCATGTAGACCAGGTCACCCGCAAAACCCGCCTGGCGCGCCCTGAAAAAGTGATTGAACCCGGTCTCGAAGAGATCGGCAGCCGAAGCGTAACTGGCGATATGTCCACCAAGCTCGGCATGAGCCTGATTCGCCCGAACGACCATCGCCAGCGCATTCCAGCGCATCAGCGCCGACAGCTCCCGCTCACGCTCGAGGTCACCAGGGAAATCGGGCTGATCCGCCGCCGCAATCGTGTTCACGTACGGCGTTGCGGTGGCAGGCCGCCACCGCACACCGTCCAGGTTCGCCTGGTGCTGCAACGCATCAAGCAGAAAGCGCGCACGCTGCGGGCCGCCCTCACGCACCACCGAGGCCAGGGCCTCCAGCCATTCGGCGGTTTCCTGAGGGTCGGCGTCCGGTTTCACGGCGGACAGATCAAGCGGCAGGGGAGCATTCACGACAGACATCCGGCAAGGTCAGCCTAACAGGCCAATGCCTCAATGATGTGCCGGATAGCGCAGCGTTTGGTGCGGAAAACGTGCCAGGTCCGGCATTTTTGCAGCACAATATGCCGACTTAATATAACCCCTTAGTGATTCATGCTTCTTGACGCGACCGATCTGGCGATTCTCTCCGAGTTGCAACGCGACGGCTCGCTCACCAATGTGGAATTGGCACGCAGGGTCCATCTGTCACCGTCCCCCTGCCTGACCCGTGTGAGGGCGCTGGAGCGCTCCGGCACCATCCGGCGTTATGTGGCCCTCGTCGATCCAGAGGCCGTCGGATTAGGCGTCTCGGTCTTCATTTCGATCAGCCTGCGCGAGCAGAACACCGCAACGCTGGCCGAATTCGAGCGACAGATTGCTGCGCTCGAGGAGGTGATGGAGTGCTATCTGATGACCGGCGATGCCGATTACCTGCTGCGGGTGGTGGTTCCCGATATCCGCGCGCTGGAGCGACTGATCCTGGAGCGGCTGTCCCCGATCGCCGGCGTCGAAAAAATCCGCTCGAGCTTCACGCTCAAGCAGGTGCGCTACAAAACCGCGCTGCCGCTGCCCGGCACATGATCCCTGCCATCCGGCTGAGCCCTTCCGGCAGGGTCTTTGATGCCCCGTTTCGCTAGCCCGTTCCTTTAATCCCCGATGCCACGCGACAGCATCGCGCACTTGCCGGATGATGCTCCCATGAACTCCCTGCCCACCCGCCTGCTGCTGAATATCGGTCACGCACTGGACCATATGTTCCTGCTGATCTTCGCCACAGCAGTCACCAGCATCGCAACCGAATTCGGATTGCAGCGCTGGGAAGACCTGATGCCGTACAGCGTGGCCGCCTTCTTCTTTTTTGGTGTCGGCTCACTGCCCGCCGGCAAACTGGGCGATCAGTGGGGGCGCAGGCCCATGATGATCATCTTTTTCGTAGGCATTGGGCTGGCCTCAATCGGTGTGGCCGCGGCAACCGGTCCACTGCAGATCGCACTGGCCCTGGCTGTGCTGGGACTGTTTGCATCCATCTACCACCCAGTGGGCATTCCGATGCTGGTGCAGGGCGCAGCACGCCCCGGTCTGACCATCGGGATCAACGGACTGTCTGGCAACCTGGGCGTAGCACTCGCAGCGGTCGTGACCGGCTTCATCGTGAAGTACTACGGCTGGCGTATGGCCTTCATGGTGCCCGGAGCGCTCAGCATCCTGTGCGGCCTGGCCTTCGCGCTGTTCTCGACGAAAGAGTCCGCACCGCCCGCCAAACGCAAGGCCTCGGTCAGTGCGCCCACGAACATCTCGATGGCGCAGCTCTTTCTGATCATGACCCTGGCCGCCACCAGCGCCAGCCTGGTCTTCAACCTGTCCACCAATGCCAATTACGAGTTGCTCAGCAACCGCTTCAAGGACATCTCGACCGATCCTGCACGCATCGGTCTGCTGCTGGGAATGGTCTATGCCGCAGCATCCTTTGCCCAGCTGATCGTGGGCAACCTGATTGACAAATACTCACTGAAAACGCTGTATCTGTCGCTGATCGGCATGCAAGTCGTGTTTCTTGCGGCCGCCACGCAACTCGATGGCTGGCCCTTCTACCTGATGCAGTTTCTGTTCATGGCAGCGATCTTCGGCGCGGTGCCGTTCACCGACGCGATGATTGTGCGCTATGTCGACGACAGCATGCGTTCTCGCGTCACGGGCATGCGTCTCGCGGTGTCGTTGGCCGCCAGTTCGTTCGCGGTCTGGCTGATCGGCCCGGTGGTGCGCCAGGCCGGCTTCACCACCCTGCTCTGGTTGATGGCGATTTGCGCAGCCATCACGCTCGCTGTCGTCGGACGCCTGCCCTCAGAGCGGCGAGCGGTCGGACGGACCTGATCTGCGCTTCGGGACTCAGCGCCGCAGCCGAGGACCCGTCTTTCAGGTGCCGTAGTCTTCTGCCAGCAAAGGAAAGGCACTCAGCACACCTGGCAAGCCCACGGGCTGTGCCGGCACGACACTCGCGGGCGTGAGCTGATCGATGGCATTCAGTCCCATCGAGGCCAGGTTCAGCTGCATCTCGGTTTCCAGCAATTCGAGCATGCGTACGATACCCGGCACGCCACCTGCCGCCATGGCCAGCACTTCCAGCCGGCCGATGCCAACGGCATCAGCGCCCAGGGCCAGTGCCTTCAGCACGTCGGTGCCGCGCATGATGCCGCCATCACACACCACCGTGGCACGACCTGCCACCGCCTTGACGACCTCGGGCAGCATGTCCAGCGTCGCCTGCCCATGATCAAGCTGGCGCCCGCCATGATTGGACACGTAGACCACATCGACCCCGTTCTGAACCGCCAGCTCTGCATCTTCAGCGCAGGCAATTCCTTTGACGATCATCGGCAATCCGAACCGATCCTTGATGCGGCGCACAAGCTCCCAGCTCATGGCGTTTTGAAGGGTGTGCGTCGGTCGCTTGGGTTGAGCCGTACCTTCCTGGCGCGCTGCCAGGGGCACCCAGCGCTTGAGAATGTCCCGCTCGCGGCGTGAGTACACCTGGGTATCTGCGGTCAGACACAAGGCGGTATACCCCGCAGCCTTGGCGCGCGCAAAGGTCTCCATGGCCCAGTCTTCCGTGCCATGCAAATAGAGCTGGTACACCCGCGGCCCCGGGCATTCACGAGCCACTGCTTCAAAGTCGGGCTGACACACTGAACTCAAGATCTGCATCACGCCAAACTGCGCCGCTGCACGTGCGGAGGTCAAGCCTCCGCCTGCATCAAACATCTGTAGCGACCCGATCGGGGCCAGCAGCACGGGCAAGCGCAGATCGACACCCAAAAATTTACGCTGCAACTGCACCTGCGACACGTTGCTCATGACCCGCGCGCGCAGGGCCAGTCGGTCATAGGCCAGCCGGTTTCTGCGCAAGGTCGTCTCGGTCTCGGCAGCGCCGGCCAGATAGTCCCACTCGCCACGGGGCAGGCGCTTGCGGGCCTGCTGCACGATTTCCTGCAGGGTCATGAAGGGTGAAGTCATCAGGGGCTCCGTGAGTCGGTTCGTGAGGCGTTTATTAATCAGCGGGTCTGCACTCAAGCCTACCCGAACCCTCCCATTGCAGCGCAGCCTGCGTTTCAGTCCTGACCCGAGCAGGTGATAAACGTCGGTGTCCTGCATGTCATCATGGTCCCTCACCACGGAACCGAATGAAGGAGACCCTCATGGCACTCAAGCTCTATGGCATCGCCGCGTCCCGCGCCGCCAGGCCGCTTTGGCTTCTGGAAGAACTGGGCGTGCCTTATGAACACGTCTCGCACTCGTACTTGAACGGCGGCACCCGCACCCCTGAATTTCTGGCCATCAATCCGAACGGCCATATTCCAGTGCTGGACGACGACGGGATCATTGTGTGGGAATCGATGGCCATCAATCTGTACCTGGCGCGCAAGTTCGGCGGCCCGCTTGCGCCATCGAATGCAGCCGAAGAAGCCGACGTGCTGCGCTGGACGTTCTGGGCCGTGACCGAATGCGAAAAGGATGCGCTCAGCGTACTGATGCATCGCGTGGCCATGCCCGCCGACAAGCGCGACCCGGCGCTCGCTGACCGCGCGGAAAGCGCACTGGGCAAACCCTTCGATGTGCTTGAGGCCCATCTGAGCACACGCCCCTTCCTGGCCGGTGAGCGCTTCACGGTCGCCGATGTCAACGTGGCCTCCGTGCTGGCCTGGGCCTCCGCAGCACCGGCACTGATGGCTGCCCACCCGAACGTCGCAGCGTGGCTCAAGCGCTGTCAGGAACGTCCGGCGCAGCAAAAGGTCAGGCAGTTGGCCAAAGCCGGTCGCTGAGGCGCTCAAGCATGGATCGCAACCGCTCCAATCTGTTCATGCAAAAGGTCATCGGCGATCTGGGCACCGCCATGGCGGGTGCGCTGGTCTTTGTCGGCGACAAGGTGGGTCTCTTCAAAGCCATGGCTGGTGCAGGGCCGATGAGTGTGGATGCGCTCTCAACCAAGACCGGCGTTCATGCCCGCTATGTCGAGGAGTGGCTGTCTGCGATGGTGTGCTCGGGCTATGTCGAGTTCGACCCCGCCAGCCAGTCCTATCTGCTGCCCGATGAACATGCGGTCTTCTTCGACAATCCGTCCGCCGAGACCTATCTGGGCGGCATGTTTGCCGGACTGCCCGGGCTCATGGGCATGGCACCACGCCTGGTCGACGCCTTCGAGCGCGGTGAAGGCGTGTCCTTTGCTGAGTTTGGCGAAGGACTCCCTGTAGCCCTGGAGCAGATGACCCGCACCGGCTACGAAAACCGCCTGGTGCGCAGCTGGTTGCCGACCATGCCCGAGGTCGTGCGCAGGCTGCAGGCAGGCGGGCGCGCCATCGATGTGGGGTGTGGCACAGGTATCGTGCCGATCACACTGGCCAAAGGATTTCCCTCTGCGCAGATCGAAGGTCTGGATCTGGATGGGCGCTCGATCA
>DGIT01000071.1:54792-75543 GCA_002386465.1 Burkholderiales bacterium UBA4615
GCCCTGGAGACATCACCGGGCTACGACTTCATCTCCACCTTCGATGTCATTCATGACCTGCCCGATCCACTGGGTGCGCTCAAACGTATCCGTGCGGCCTTGCGTGAAGGGGGCAGTTATCTGATGGTTGAGCCCCGCGTTGAGGACCGCCTGGAAGCCAATCAGGGCAACCCGTTTGCGCGCATGCTCTATGCGATCAGTTGCCTGCACTGCGTGCCGCAGTCGCTCGCGCAGGGCGGCAGTGGTCTGGGAGCATGCTGGGGGCCTGCACAAGCGCGCGATCTGGCGACTCGCGCAGGCTTTTCTTACTTCGGCATCTTGCCCATCCAGCGTCCTGCGCTGTCGTTCTATGAACTAAGGGCCTGAGCCAGCAGATCAATCGAGCTGGATATTTTCGCGTCGGATCACCTCACCCCATAGCGCGGTCTCAGCCTTGATGCGGGTAGCGAATGCTTGAGGTTCGGTCAGTTCGACCGTGCCTTGCGCATTGAGCCCCTGCAGTGCTGCGGGATCATCACGCGACGAGCGGATCGCGGCGTACAGGGCCTGCAGCACAGCGGGTGGCGTCTGCGCCGGCGCGAACACACCGAGCCAGAACGAGACATCGAAGCCCGGGTAGCCCGCCTCGATCATCGTGGGCACATCCGGCAGATCACGCCAGCGAGTGGCTGTGGTGACCGCGAGTGCCTTGAGCTTGCCCGACTTCACATTGGGCACGGTATTCGGAGTGTCGAGCAGCACATCAATTTCCTTGCCCAGCACACCAATCTGCGCGAGTACACCGCTCTTGTAGGGCACATGTGTGGTCTTGATCCCCACACGGTTATTGATCATCTCGAAGCTCAGGTGCGCAAGATTGCCTGGGCCGCCCGATCCGAAAGTGATCTGACCTGGCTTGGCTCGTGCGATGGCCACCAGATCGGCCACAGAATTGACGCCCGCCAGGCGTTCGTTGGCGGGGTTGATCGTCATAATGAACGGGGCCTGGATCGCCATGGTGATCGGAATGAAATCGCGTTCAGGCAGATAGCTGATCTTCTTGTAGAGCTGCGGGTTGACCACGATGCTGCTGGAGTTGGTCACCAGAAGCGTATAACCGTCGGGTGTGGCGCGAGCCACTTCCGCAGCCCCCAACGCACCGTTGGCACCCGCACGGTTTTCAACAATCACTGGCTGCCCCAACTTTTGGCGCATGGGTTCGGCAATCGCGCGGCAAATGCCGTCGGTGGCGCTGCCCGCAGGAAATCCGGTGATCAGACGGATGGGTTTGGTTGGAAAGGCTGCTTGCGCGCGAACGCTCGGTGTTGCGGCTGCGGCCAGCGTTGCAAGCGATGCGCCCAGCAGCGCGCGGCGATGATTCATTTCGGATGTGCTCATGAGGGTCTCCCTGTGGTGCCGTGGCCGGCTGCTGTCGTGCGCAGCCTTTGATGACAAGCCTAACACCGGAGCCGGCCGGCTGCTTCGCTTGATGATCGATCGTCCGGCCACAGCGCGGCCACCGTGAGCCTGCGCGCATCACCATGCTCGGCGCGTGAGGTTCCGAATTGGCTGTGGCAGACAGACGCTGCCGTACCCCGGTGATAAGGTTCAACCCAATTCAAGCAAGGAGGCGACATGGCCCTGCAGAACATCAGCCCCATCAATGACCAGCTCGCTGACATCATCGTGCGCGCGGGCGAGCCGTGGATCGAAACAGCACCCGGCATGGCCTGGACCAAGGTCCTGTGGACTGGACCCGAGAGCGGGCGCTGGGTGGCGCTGTACCGATGGAAGAAAGGCTATGTGGCGCCGCCGCACAAGCACCTCTCGGCCGCCCACACCTATGTGCTCAAAGGCCGGCTGCAAGTGCGCGATGGCGTGCTTGAAGCGGGCGATTACGACTACGAGCCCAATGGCGTGCTGCACGGCGAAACCACCGCACTCGAGGACACCGAGTACCTCTTCATCTGCGACGGGCCGGTCGTGTTCTACAACGCAGACGGCATCGTGGCTTACAAAGGCTGGGAAGAGCTGCAGCGCCTGAAGGACAAAGCGCAGGCGAGCCCTGCTGCACGCCCCGCATCAGTCAGCTGACGCGATAGTCCTTATAGCGCTCACGCAAAGTGAGCTTGTGCACCTTGCCCGTGGCGGTCATGGGCAGTTGCTCCACAAATTCCACAGCATCGGGCAGCCACCACCTGGCGACCTTGTCCGACAGGAACTGCAGCATTTGCGTGGCATCCAGCGCCGCACCCGCCTTGAGCACGACGAGCAACAAAGGACGCTCCTGCCACTTGGGATGCGGGATCGCCACGACAGCCGCCTGCAGCACCGCCGGGTGACCGATCGCAGCATTTTCCAGTTGCACCGAGCTGATCCATTCGCCCCCGGACTTGATGACGTCCTTGGAACGATCGGTCAGTGTGAGATGGCCTTCGTCGTCGAGGACGGCCATGTCACCTGTGACCAGCCAGCCGCCTTCATCGGTCGCACTGCCCGGGCCCATCTTGAGATATTCGGATGCAATCCATGGGCCCTTGACGCGCAGATGCCCCACGCTTTCGCCATCGCGCGGCAGCGTCCTGCCGTCGTCATCGACCACCTTCATCTTCACGCCCGCCACACAGCGCCCTGACACCAGCCTGCGGTCCACGCGCTGCTCAAAAGGCAAGGCGTCCGAGCCGGGCTTCAAACTGGCCGACGTGGCCATCAGTGCCTCGGTCATGCCCCAGGCCTGCGAGTATTCAACGTCATAGTCGCGGCCCAGGGTCTCGATCATGCTGCGCGGCGGTGCCGTGCCGCTGGAGAGGGTCTGGCGCAGCTTGGGCAATGTCTTGCCATGGCGCTGCATCCAGTCCAGCAGGATCAGCCAGAAACTCGGCACGCCTGCGGTGAGCGTCACGCCTTCGCCATCGAAGAGCTCATAGAGCTTCTCGGGCTCGTAATTGCGCCCGGGCAAGACGAGCTTGCTGCCGGTGTAGGGCGCCACGAAGGGCATGTTCCAGGCGTTGCCGTGGAACATGGGTGCCATGGGCATCATGACCTCGAGCTGACCCGACGCATGGCCCGGGAAGAACTCGAAGGAGGCGCCCATCAGCGTTTGCAGCACAGCGGCACGGTGCGAATACACGACGCCTTTGGGGTTCCCTGTAGTGCCCGATGTGAAGCAGATGGTGGACGCACTGTGCTCATCGAAGACCGGCCACGCCCAGTCGATGTCGTCTTCGGCATCGAGCAGATCTTCGTAGCAGAGCACACCCGGCAGCGTCGTGCCCGGCATGCGATCGCGTGCAGCCAGCACGATGATGGTTTGTACCGTGGGGATCCGGTCGGCGAAGCCTTCAAGGATCGGCAGGGTGAGCGCATCAACGCACAGGATCCGATCCTCGGCGTGGTTGATCATGTAGACCAGTTGCTCGGCAAACAGGCGCGGGTTGATCGTATGCAGGACCGCGCCGATCCCTGGCACGCCATAGAACAGCTCGAAATGGCGGTGGGTATTCCATGCGAGCGTGCCCACCGGCGTGCCCTGCTGCACCCCCAGGCGCTGCAGCGCCTTGGCCAGTCGCTTCATGCGCCGCTGCGCGTCGCGATAGGTATAGCGGTGCAGATCACCTTCGATCTCGCGCGCCACCACCTCCACATCGCCGTGGTGATCTGCCGCATGCTCGATGAAGCTCGACAGCAGCAGCGGCATGTCCATCATCAGTCCGCGCATCGGCAGTACTCCCAGTCAGCATGGTCAGCGGCTTGGGGGCAGCCGCATGACGCCATGTTTCATCAGGCCGCGGCAAAGCCCTCATACCCATTGGCAGCCACCCGCTCGCAGGTCTGCGCATACGGGGGGAAACCCAGGAGCGGCATGAATACGCGGGTTTTTCCGGGTACGTTGGCCCCCAGATACCAGGAGTTGCAGGTGGGATACAAGGTCATGCCAGCCACCGCATTCACATGGTCGACCCACTGATCCTGAGCAGAGACCGTAGCCTCGATGGTGCGTTTGCCCTGCTCGCGCATCCAGCGGATGCACCCCGAGATCCAGTCGACGTGCTGCTCGATCGAGATGATCATGTTGGTCAGCACGGACGGGCTGCCCGGCCCGGAAATCGTGAACAGATTCGGAAAACCCGCGACGTTCAAGCCCAGGTAGGTGCGCGGCCCGGCGCTCCAGGCGTCCTTGAGCGCCAACCCGTCCCGGCCCCGAATATCGACCTTCAGGATTGACCCGGTCATGGCGTCGAAGCCCGTGGCGAATACGAGCGCATCAAAGTCGAATGTACGGCCGGCCGCACGCACACCGGTGGGCGTGATTGCCTCAATCCCGCCCTGGCTGATGTCCACGAGCTCAACATGCGGCGCATTGAAGGTGGCGTAGTAATCGGTATCCACGCAAATGCGTTTGCAGCCCAGCACCTGACGCGGCGCAAGCAGGTCAGCCACGGCAGGATCCTTAACGATGCCGCGGATCTTTTGCGCCACATAGTCTCGACCGATGTCATTGGCCTGCTGGTTGATCATCAGGTCATTGAAGGCGCCATTGAACCCCAACCCGCCACGCTCCCATCGTTTGTCGAATTCACGCCGATGGTCCTCGGGCGTGGAGGTCAGTGCAGGCACCTCGTTGCGAGGATTGGCCGAACCGAACGCGCCCTGCATCTGCCGATTGCGGGCACGAAAATCCGGGTACTCGGCCTTGATGCGCGCTTCGTACTGAGGATCGAGCGGGGCATTGCGGGCAGGAATCGAATAGTTGGCGGTGCGCTGAAACACCACCAGCTGACTCGCCTGCCGGGCGATGATGGGAATCGACTGAATCGCCGATGAGCCGGTGCCGATGACACCCACACGCTTGCCCGCGAAATCAACCGGCTCATGCGGCCACTCGCCGGTGTGATACCGCTCACCCCGGTACGAATCCAGCCCCGGGAACGCAGGCATGTTCGTTGAGGACAGACAACCCGTAGCCATGATCACGAACTGTGCGCTCACCACATCGCCGCGATCGGTGCGCACCGTCCAGCGGGCACTCGACGCATCGAAATGCGCAGCGCTCACACGGGTCGAAAACCGGATGTCGCGGCGCAGGTCGAACCGGTCCGCCACATGGTTGGCGTATTTCAGGATTTCGGGCTGAGGTGCGAAGCGTTCAGTCCACTTCCAGCTTTGCTGAAGCTCCTCGGAAAAACTATAGGAGTACTCCATGCTTTCAATGTCACAGCGCGCCCCGGGGTACCGGTTCCAGTACCAGGTGCCACCCACGCCATCGCCGGCCTCGAACACACGGGCCGACAGGCCCATGCTCCGCGTCTTGTGGAGCATGTACATGCCGGCAAAGCCTGCGCCCACGATCACCACGTCGAAGTCATTCATCTTCGCGTCCTCAGTTGTAGCGCAAACCTTCGTCCAGACTCACCTTGGGCAGTTCGTCCTTTTCGGTCCAGTAGTCCTGGGTGTGACGCCAGGGGTGTCGATCGCCCTGACGCGGCAACAGGTGCAGGCCACGCATGATGTAGCCCGGATTGAAGTCATCGGTATCGACCCAGGGCTTGTAGCCCATGGTGGCATCTTCCGGTCGCAATTCCGGGACGACCATCTGAGCGCCCTTGGCCTGCATCTGCCCAAGCAGTCGACAGACCAGATCGCCGATGACGTCGGCGCGCAGCGTCCAGCTCGCCCGAAAATAGCCGAAGACCCAGGCCATATTGGGCACACCGGTAAACATGACGCCCCGCCACGTGACGGTCTTGGAGAAATCCAGCGGCTTGCCATCAATGCTGAACGCGATGTCGCCCAGCACATTGAGGTCGAAGCCCGTTGCGGTCACGATCACATCGGCATCGAGTTGTGCGCCTGATTTCAGCTTCAGGCCCGTGGCATTGAAGGTCTCGATCTCATCAGTCACCACCGATGCCTGACCCTTGCGCACGCTCTGAAAGAGATCGCCATCAGGAATGAAGGCGATCCGCTGCTTCCAGGGTTTGTAGTGCGGGGTGAAGTGCTTGGCCACATCGAAGTCTTCACCCAGAAACGCCTTGACGCCACCCAATAATTCGCGCGTGACCACGTCGGGCTCAGCAATGCAACGGCGTGTGAAGAGGGCCTGATCGTGCAGAATTTTTCTGCGCACGATTTCGTGAATCCACTCTTCCTTGATGTCTAGTTCGCGCAGCGTGTCGGCCAGCACATTGGCATTGCGCCCGGTGATGAAGAAGGTCGGCGAGCGCTGCAGCATCGTGACATGCTCACAGTGACCTGCAATGGCCGGCACGACCGTGGCAGCTGTAGCGCCCGAACCGATCACCACCACTTTCTTGCCAGCGAGGTCGAGTCCCTCAGGCCAGGTCTGCGGATGGACGATGCGTCCCTTGAAGCTGTCCATGCCTGGCCACTCAGGGGTATAGCCTTGGCTGTGGCGGTAGTAACCCTGGCACATCCACAGGAACCGTGTCTGGATCTGCACGGTGTCACGCGTCTGTTCACGCTGCACAGTCAGCGTCCACAAGCGCTCTGCACTCGACCAGGACGCTGAAACGATGGTGTGGCCATAGCGGATATGCCGACCCAGACCGTTTTCCTCAATCACTTCGGCCATGTATTGGCGAATCTTTTCAGCCGTGGCAATGGGTGATCCGGTCCAGGGCTTGAAACGATAACCGAAGGTATACAGATCGCTGTCTGAACGGATGCCCGGATACTTGTGGGTCAGCCAGGTGCCACCAAAACTCGTCTGGCTCTCCAGGACCACAAAGCGTGTGCCGGGGCGTTGTGTCTGGATGTGATACGCGCCGCCAATGCCGGAAATGCCAGCGCCCACAATCAGCACGTCAAAACATTCGGTCGCGGGGTTTGCGGCGGTGCGTGGCCGATCGGCCACGCCAGCGTCTGTTGTCATCTGGAGTCTCCTGTCTCAACCCACAGTTTACTGCGCCCGCTGACCGCCCTGAACCAGCTCACGATCGGTTCAGGCTCGATTCGCGCTCGGGGTTGTGTCCGGACCCTCACGGACGGCTGGGCCGCCCGCTGAAACCGCGCCGTTCGCTGTGCGATCAGGCGAGCCGCATCCGGTCCAGCCGTGCGGAAATGATCGCCTCCGCTTCCCGCACGATGCGCGAGACCAGCTCGGCACAGGTGGGGATATCATGGATCAAGCCCTGGACCATACCAGCCGACCAGATCCCAAACTCCGGGTCACCGGTCTCGTACACCACACGGCCGCGCTGACCAGCCACCAGGTGCTTCAGATCGTCGATGGTGGCGCCGCCTTTTTTCTCGATCGCAACCACTTCACGGCTGACTGCATTGCTGGCCACGCGGGAGGTATTGCGCAAGGTCCGGAAGATCAGTTCGGTCGCGCGCTCATCGTTGGCAACGATCTGCTCCTTGACGCGCTGGTGAATCGGGCTTTCCACGGTCGCCATGAAGCGCGTACCCATGTTGATGCCCTCTGCGCCCAGCGCCAGTGCCGCGACCAAACCGCGTGCATCACCAAAGCCACCCGAGGCAATCATCGGGATCTTCACCTTGTCGGCTGCCGCAGGAATCAGGACGAGGCCCGGCGTGTCATCTTCACCAGGGTGACCCGCACACTCGAAACCATCAATGGAAATCGCATCGGCGCCGATGCTCTCGGCTTTCAGTGCATGCCGCACGGCGGTGCATTTGTGGATCACCTTCACGCCATGCTTTTTGAGCTCGGCAATATGTTCTTGCGGATTATTGCCGGCGGTCTCCACAATCCTGACCCCCGACTCCACGATCGCCTGACGGTACTCGGCATACGGCGGAGGCTTGAGCGCGGGCAGGATCGTGAGGTTTACGCCGAACGGCTTGTCGGTCATCTCGCGGCAGCGGGCAATCTCTTTACGCAAATCATCCGGCGTGGGCTGGGTCAGCGCCGTGATGAACCCCAGTGCGCCGGCATTGGCCACAGCCGACACCAGCTCGGCCCGCCCAACCCACTGCATACCACCCTGCACGATCGGGTGCTGAATGCCGAACATCTCGGTGAATCGCGTCTTCAACATGGTTTTCTCCTAAAGTAATGAGTGATCGGGCGCGTACTTAGGCCGGGTACGCACGCAAGTGTTCGAGCAGCAGTTCGCTCACGCGCTGGGGCTGCTGGTCCGTTGAAAAATGCCCAACGCCAGGCAGCACTTCAAAACGCCAGGGGCCGCTGACGAACTCGGCCGTACCCTGCGCGGCCATCGGCGTCACGGTGTAGTCGGCATCGCCCCAGATGTACAGGACCGGCACACGGATACGACCCAACTCAACCCTGAGCTCGCGCTGCGCGCGATACCAGCCAAGCGCCGCTTCCAGCGCATCCGGATGCCCCAGTACGGAAACATAGAGGTCCACCGCATCGGCCGGCACACCCGATTCAGACAAGCGCTCGCGCAAGCGACGCGCACCGTCTTCCAGCATCATCGGCCCGGTCTTGGGATCAAGAAAAGCCCGGTGATGACGCGAACGATGCTTCTGCTCGCCATCAGGCGACTGCAACGCCCGCACGAAGGCACTGGGATGCGGACGCGACAGAATGGACAGCGAGATCACGCGGTCGGGATGGCGGTCGGCCACACCCCACGACACCTGTCCGCCCCAGTCGTGCCCCACCAGATGGAACCGGCACCCCTCACCGACCGCGGCATCCATGATGTCCAGCGCGTCAGAGACCAGTCGGTCGTAGTGATAGTTGGAGAGATCCGCCGGGTCCGGACGTGCACCGGGTGAATAGCCCCGCTGATCGGGGGCCACCACCCTGTAGCCCGCTGCAGCCAGCGCGGGAATCTGGTCACGCCAGGTATGCCGGGACTGCGGATACCCGTGCAGCATCAGCACGGGCTCACCACCGGGTGGTCCATCAACCCAGGCATTAAAAACCAACCCGGTTCGGGTGGTGATGTGCTGCAGCGGCAGGGACATCTCAGTTGAGTGTCAGCGTGCCGAAATCGAGCACGGTCGCGCCGCCCGCACCGAGGGTGCGGAAACGAATCACACCACCCTCGACCCAGGCCTGCACCGTGAGTTCGTCGCCGGGGATGACCGGCTTGGTGAAACGCGCTGACATACCTTTCACCTTGCGCGGATCGCCTGCGCACATCGCCTGAATCAGCAGACGGCTGGTGATGCCGTAGGTGCACATGCCGTGCAGAATCGGCTTTTCAAAACCACCACGACGCGCAAATTCCGGGTCGCTGTGCAGCGGGTTGCGATCGCCGCTGAGGCGATAGAGCAAGGCCTGGTCGTCGCGGGTGGGGCTTGAGACCTGTACATCGGGCGCGCGTGTGGGCACCGGTGCGGGGCCTGCCGGGCCCTTGTCGCCACCCCAGCCGCCCTCACCGCGAATGAACGCCGCGGAGTTGGTGGAGACCAGCAACTCACCCGTGGCCGCATCGACCACATCGGCCGTGGTGGTGACCAGCGCGCCGGACCCTTTGTCGAAGATGCCCGTGATCTTGCCGGTCACGCGCGCGGTGCCTTGCAGCGGCAAGGGCTTGTGCAGCGTGAACCCCTGCTCGGCATGAACGAGCTTGGTGCGGTCGACTGCGCCCATGTCGGGGCGCGCCGATGCGCGCTGCGTGATCACCACGCCATAGACCGGCAGCATCACCTGTTCGTGACCGGCAGAGTTCTCGGTCGTCAGGTTGAGTTCCTTGAACGGATCGGCCTGACCGGCGCCCACGCCCAGCGCGTAAAGCATGGCATCGCGCGAATCCCAGCTGACTTCGGTCGGGCCTGCGGTGCGGCCCACTGCGTTATGGTCGAGTGCCATGGTGTCGTCTCCTTGTGTGTATGGGTGTAGAACAGATCAGAACTGGATGCTGGGCTTTCGCAGCCGTGGCTGCCACCGCCCGCCTCAATACCGACTTCGACTGGGTTCAACCAGCGCCGAATAGACAAGCGTGCGCAGTTCTCGACGCACAGGATACGTGCTCGACCCCAGCAACTGGGTCATGAACACCACCGCGATGTCTTCGACCGGATCGATCCAGAACGCAGTCGAGGCTGCGCCCCCCCAGTAATACTCGCCCGGGCTCGACGGCACCATGGCGCTGACCGGATCGAAGACCACGGCAAATCCCAGGCCGAATCCCACGCCGGCATTGGTCGACTCCGAAAACAGCGAGCGCGACAACGCGGTGAGGTCCTTGCCGCCCGGCAGATGGTTGGCGGTCATGAGGCGCAGCGTGGAGGGTGAAATCAGCCGATGACCATTGGCCTGACCGCCTGCAAGCAGCATGCGGCAAAATTTCATATAGTCATCTGCGGTGGACACCAGACCGCCACCGCCCGAGTAAAACGTGGGCGGCTTCAGAAACGCGCTCTTTTGCGGATCATCGAGCAGGTTCATGCCGCCCTGGGGCGTAGGCAGATAACAGGCGGCAAAACGTGCGGCCTGATCCTCGCGCACTACAAAGCTGGTTTCGTGCATCTGCAGCGGATCGAAGATACGCGCCTTCAACTCGTCCTGGAACGGGCGGCCCGTGATGCGTTCGATCAGCACACCCAGCACATCCGTGGAGATGGAGTAGTTCCAGGCATCACCAGGTGAGAACTCGAGCGGCAGGCGCGACAGCTCATCCACGAAGCGCGTGACGTCCAAGGAGCGGTCACGGTCAGCCACTTTCAGCGTGCGATAGGCGGCATCGACATTGCTGCGCATCTGAAACCCGTAGGTCAGCCCCGAGGTGTGGCGCAGCAGATCGACCATCTGCATGGGGCGCGACGTGGGTGTGGTGACCCACGGCCCGGTGCCGGCCGAGTACACACCCAGATTTTTCCATTCGGGGATAAAGCGGGTGACCGGATCATCGAGGGCTACCTTGCCTTCTTCGACCAGCATCATGAACGCCAGGCTCGTGATCGGCTTGGTCATGGAATAAATGCGGTAAACCGCATCGCGTGTGAGCTCATGCTTGCGCTCGCAATCGGCCTGACCCATGACCGCTTCGTGTACCACTTCGCCCTTGCGCATGACCTGCACCTGGGCGCATGGCAATTTGCCAGTCGCGATGTATTTCTCGGCAAGAAACCGGTCGATGCGGGCCAGCCGCTCGCGTGAAAAGCCTTGAATCAGAGTGTCTGACATATCGCGTCCTGTCGGGGTCAGATGGCTGCGGCCATGCCGTCGCCGGCGGGATCGGCACCGCCATCCAGCCGACCATCGACGAGGCGGATGGCGTGCACAAGCGGAAACATGTGGCTGTAGGCATGACGCATGACCGGATAGCCGCGCGATTCAAGCGCGCGCTGGATCGAATGCAGAATACGGTTGGTCAACTCGATGGTGTCGGAGGTTGCGCAAAACCGTGGTGCCTGCACAGCGTCTTGCGCATTCATGCCGAAATCGACCGCATTGAGAATGGCCTGCAGATTGCCCATGGTGATCGTGGTGCCACCTGGCGAACCCACAGCGAAAAAGGGCGTATCACCACGAAAAACGATGGTGGGCGACAGCGCCGTGAAGCGCGCCTTGCCGGGTGCCAACGATCCGGCACGGCCCGGACGCGGATCGAACACCATCATGGCGTTGTTGTACATGAAGCCCAGGCCATCGGTGATCACGCCGGAACTCGATCCGAGCGAATGGGTCATGGTCACGCAGGCGCCACTGGCATCGGCCACGCAAATATGGGTCGTGTCCTTGCTCTCGGGTGAGCCAGCGTTCATGCGCGGCACAGAAGTCTTGATGCCACTGCGAATGCGCTGCGCCATGCGCTCGGCAAAGGCCTTGGACGTGAGTTCGGCCATGGGAATGTCGACGAATCGGGGATCGCCCATGCGGGCATCCTTTTCGGCCGTCGCGATCTTCATGGCCTCGCTCACCGTGGCGATGTAATCGGGTGAGTTGTGACCCATCGCGGCGAGATCGAACTGCTCAAGGATGTTGAGCATCAGCACAATCATCAGCCCACCACCGGGTGGCTGATTGGTCGCGACACGACACCCCCGATACGTAGTCCACAACGGCTCGCTGGACTCAGTGCTGCATTGCTCCAGGTCGCGCGCCGACAGCAATCCACCATGCGCACGCATATCAGCATCGATCCGATGCGCAATCTCACCATGATAAAAATCGTCCACACCCTGCGATGCCAGGCGTGCAAAGGTGCGCGCCATATCAGAGTTGTGCAGCCGCTCTCCGACCGAACGGGGCGTGCCGTCCGGTTTCAGATAGATCTTCGCCGCAGCAGGATGGTCGCGCAGCACGCGGATGCGCTCAATGCGTCCTGACATGGCCGGCTGCATCCAGAAGTGATGCACATGCGGGCGCACCGGAAAGCCGTTCTCGCACCAGTTGATGGCCGGCCCGATGACATCCGAGAGCTTTTTGGTGCCGAATCGCTTGAGCGCCTCGTCAAAGGCCTTGATGGTGAGCGGCGTGGTCATCGACTGATAACCGATTTCATTGACCTCCCCGCGCAGCACAAAACCAAATCCATCGTCGCACTCACGCACGATGCGGTCCTGCCACATGTCGGGTCGGGTCGCGAGGGGAGCCCGACCATGGAAGTCGATCAGCGTATGCACGCCCTGAGCGGGCAGATGAATGTGCATCGAACCAAAGCCCGCGATGCCACACATCTGTGGGTCAACCGCCGCTTGCACCAACCCGGCACACACTGCGGCATCCACCACATTGCCGCCGGCTGCCAGCATGTCCAGGCCAGCTTCAACCGCCTCGGGCTGAGGCGCACTCACCATGGCGCGTGCCATCTCAGACCTCCATGCGGAAGGCGTCGCCGTCCGTCTTGATATGTCCAGCCGTGGGGCCTGCAAAATGCGTACCGATGACCAGGGTGGACGTTCCGGCGAGGCGTCCGAAGACCTCGCGCCGGGTGCGCGTGGACTGCGTAGAGTCGTAATCCACCGTCGCTGCCCAGGCCGGCATGGCCATCTGGCAGGGGTGGTGAACGAAGTCGCCGGTGATCAGTGCCTCGTGGCCGCCACTTGAGATAGACACGCTGCAGTGGCCTGGGGTGTGACCCACCGTAGGCACCAGACGCACCTCGTCGCAGATCTGATGATTCGTGTCGACCAGATCGACCAGCCCCGCCTCGAAGACCGGCTTGACCGAATCATCGAAGATCGCATTGTGCTCGGCCGAGTCGCGTTTGGCCTGCCAGTATTCAAACTCGGTGCGGGCCATGAGGTAACGCGCATTCGGAAAGGTGGGCACCCACTTGCCATCCACCAGCATGGTGTTCCAGCCCACATGATCAACATGCAGATGCGTGCACATCACCGTGTCGATGGACTCGCGGGGAAAACCGGCTGCAGCCAGGTCGCGCAAAAACGGCCCCTGAAGTTTGTTCCAGCCTGGCACCCCACGACCTTCCTTGTCGTTACCCAGGCAGGTGTCGACGATGATCCGGCGGGTCGGGGTTTGAATCACCAGCGCATGCACACTCATCTTGAGGCGCCCCTCTTCGTCCATGAAGTGCGGCTGCAGCCAGGGAATCGCCAGGCAGGCTTCGCGGGTGGCCTGAGGCAGAAGGAACTTCGAGCCACCGGTGGCCTCGAGTTCGACGATCTTGGTCACTGTGACCGAACCGACACGCCAGGATTGCATGAGCAGGCTTCCGAATGCTGGGGGAACGAAAACCGTAACACAGGCCCAGGCCTGGCACCTGCTCAGACAGGCAGAATACGGATCGCCTACAAAAAGGGAGACCGCCATGAGATTGAATGCGCCACGCATTGCACCCGTACCCCAGGATCAATGGACCGACGAGCAAAAGGCGCTTGCCGAACCCATGCTGGCTCGGGGCAAGATGTTCAATATTTTTCGCACGCTGCTCGGACATCCGGAGGGTATGCGCGCCTTTCTCGCCTGGGGAAATTACATCCTCAGCAAGCGCAATTCACTGGCGGCTCGCGAGCGTGAAATCGTGATCTTGCGCATTGGGTTCCTGTGTCGCTCGGGCTACGAATGGGCGCAGCATGTCGAAATCGGCAAGCGCGCCGGGCTGACCGACGCCGAGATCAGTGCCATCAAAGCCGGTGCCGGCGCAACGGGCTGGAGCGCAGCCGATGCCGCCCTGATTCGCGCCTGCGACGATCTGAATCGGGAACACTTCATCACCGAACCCAGCTGGCAGGCGTTGCGTGCGCATTTCAGTGAAAGGCAGTGCATGGACGTGGTATTCACAGCAGGCCAGTACACGCAGGTCTCGATGCTGCTCAACACCTTCGGCGTGCAACTGGATGAAGGGCTGAAAGGCGATCCTGACCTCAGGAAGGTCTGAGCCTTCAGGCCACCTGATCTGCGTCGGGTTCGCGGCGCAGATCAGCCAGGACGCGCCGCACATCCTCCAAACGGAAGGGTTTGGCCAGGAAGTCGTCCATGCCCGCAGCCAGGCAGGCCGCACGATCCTCATGAAAGATATTGGCTGTAATGGCCACCACCTTAGGCTGCTGATCCAGCGCAAGCGCACGCAGTCGCCGCGTGGCGGTCAGGCCATCCATGACCGGCATCTGAATATCCATGAAGACCAGGTCGAAGGTCTGACGCTGAATCTGTTCAAGCACTTGAGCGCCGTCGACCACCATCACCGGCTCAATGCCTTCACGCTCCAGCACCAGACGGATCAGGGTGCTGTTGACCGCATTATCTTCAGCCACCAGCACCCGCAGCTTCACCGGGTGATCGGAACCTGACGTAACGCCAAGTCTCGCGGGCGCAAGCGGGAGCGTGCTGCGCACAGCCGTCGCCTCCTGTCGTGCATCATTGCCAGGCAGTGCAAGCCTTGAGCGCCACGTCAGACAGAATTCGGATCCCTGTCCCAGCGTGCTTTGAAGTCCGATCTGGCCGTCCATGAGCACCGCAATGCGACGGACAATTGCCAGCCCCAGTCCACTGCCTCCAAATGACCGTGTGGTCGAAACATAGGCCTGTTCAAAGGGCTCGAAGATCGCGCGCTGACGCTCCTCAGCGATCCCGATCCCGGAGTCGCTCACACACAGGCGCAGGCCGATGTACCCGGACGCGGGCTCATCCTGCACCGAGAGGCTGATCTCGACATGGCCCGCAGTGGTGAACTTGACCGCATTGGACAACAAATTCAGCAGGATCTGACGCAGGCGCATATCGTCACCAATCAGACGATCAGGCACCTCTGGTGCGATCTGCACCCGGTAAATCAAGCCCTTCTCATCTGCAAGTGGTCGCACCAGTTCAGACACTGCTGCGATACACGCCCTTGGCGAATAAGGCAGCGCTTCGAGTTGCATGCGGCCCGCCTCGACTTTTGAAAAGTCGAGCACATCGTCGATCAGGGACAACAACAACTCGCCACTGGATACGATGGTTCCCACACAGTGACGCTGCAGGTCGCTGAGCGGCTCGTCCTGCAACAGTTGCGCCATGCCCAGAACCCCGTTCATGGGCGTGCGCAATTCATGACTCATGGTGGCCAGGAACGAGGTCTTGGCCTGGGTGGCGGTCTCAGCGCGCTGAAGTGCCTGTTCCAGTTCGCGGGTGCGTGCCGCGACCTGCTGCTCCAGCGAGGCCGTCAGACGCATCAGGGTTTCGTTGGCAACGAAGAGTTCTCGGCTGCGCGCCTCGAGCATCGCTTCGGCCCGCTTGCGGGCGAGCCGCTCACGTTGCGCGCGCCGCTCCAGTCGTTCGAGGGCGTCGTCGGTCACTGATCAACCAGCGTGAACCGGGTCCCGTCCGCCTGGGTGCTACCCAAGGGGCGCCGCGCGAGTGAAATCGATCGCTGGAAGTGCGCCAGGCAGCCATCGATCAGGCCGTGAGCGACATCGTCCATGCAACGAGGCGATCGGTAGTCAAGCTGCAGCGTGTCAGGCGCCGGCCTGAATACCGTGAACTCAGGCAGTTCGGCATCGGGGTAGAGCTTGCGAACCTCGGTATGAATCACCGACTCGATGCCACTGAGCACATCGAAAGGATGCGTCTTGCCCTCAAAAAACACTGGGAAACCAGTCGACAACGCATTGAAAAGATTCAGCCCGAACCAGTGCAGCAGTTCGTTGACGGGTCGGCCAGTGCGTCGATGCAGCGCCATGACCAGCGAGACCATCTCACGGTGATCATAGTTTCCAACCGAGGTGTACGCCCCACCCGACGGCAGATCGCTCGCATCGATCAGCTCGTCTGCCATGTCGTGAGAATAAGTACGTTCGACGAGCTCAAGGAACTCGGTGAAGATCATGCCTTTCATGGGAACACTCTCGGGATGCGCATCGGAGCCGCCGACCTCGGACGCTCAAGTGTAGCGGGCGTAACAGGCGCGACAAATCGTATCCCCACAGCGTATCCCCACAGCGCCGGCGACCAGCCACTCAGGCAGCCAGGAGCATCAGCGCGACGGCAACCATTCCGACCGTCAGCGCAGGTAACGCCAGGGGCCAAGCCTTGCGATAGAGCATTCCTTCCGAGCCGGCAAAGCCCAGCACGGCCGCACCCATCGAAACACGCATCGGCGAGAGCATGCTCAGGTTGGCGCACACGGTGTTCTGAATTGCAGCCAACCAGGCGCTGTCAAGCTGCAATGCCCGCGCCAGGGCACTGAGCATGGGCATCAGCATGGCGTTAGAGGCTGCACCGCTGCCGGTCAGAAACCCAGCGACGGCCGCAAAGAGGGGCACGCCGCTCACCGACCAGCGTCCGACTGAACCGTGCAGTGCCTCGGCGACTTGCTGCGCCATCCCGGTCCCGACGTACAACTGCGCCATCACCACGAAGGCCAGGGTCACCAGGCATGCACGCCAGGCACCTTTCGCTGTGTCGACCAGGACGCGCGGCAACGATGCGCGCGTCTGAATCAGGACCAGCCCACCCACCGCAGCCAGCCAGAATCCAGGGGCATAGAGTGGGGAGAACGCGGGTTGCCCCTCGAACGGCATGATGCGGCCAATGGGCTTGAGCGCTTGACTCAGTGGTGCGATGAGCCGGGTGGCACACAGCGCAAGCGTCAACATGACATAGGGCGCCTGGTCGCGCAGTGCCTGCAACAGTTGTTGCCGATCCGGGCGCTCATCACGCCAGTAGCGCAGCGCCATGAGTAGTGCCGTGGGCGCAGCGCCTGCAATTTCCACTTCCGCGTAGGCGTTCGTGAGGTATACCCCTGCGATGAGCGCAAGTGTCCAGACGACGTCGTCGAGCTTTTGCGCCGTACCAACCCGAAAGCCTGCACCATGTGCAATCCGCCAATAGAGCACCAGGTACAAGGCGTGAATCGGACCCTGCAGCAGGGCTGATCGCATGCCCATGTCGTTCAGCGGGATGCCGGCCAGACCCGCACCAACCGTGGTGCCGACCGCCAGAGCGCCCCAGGGCACGAGCGTCTGGCTGAACAAGCCAAATAGCAGCGCTGGCAGACCACCAATACCCAGGCGCTTGAGCGCAGCAAGCGCAATGATGAAACCCACGCCAAATCCGGTGACCGATTCGGCAAAGGGCGCAAGCAAGAAGCAGACTGCCCAGAGTCGGCGAGGTGTGGCTGCTGTAACGCCCCCGTGTTCGATGGCAGTCCGGGTCTGGGTACTGCGGTAAAAGAACAGCCCGGTCGCGATAATGGACACCACCAGCCATGCAAGCCAGCCACCGACCAGAATGTCCTGCCACAGGCGCTCAGCCGAGGCCTCAGTCGTTGTGGCGGCAACCAGGAGCGTGAGCAACAACCCCAGCAGTCCCGCGGTCAGCGCGCTGACACGACCAGATGCCAGCAAGCCCACAACCGTGAGCAGCGGTGTCAGGGCAAAGAGGGTAGCGATGGGTTCCTCGAATCAGCGACCGACCGTAACCGTGCCGCTCACCAGACGTATCCAATCCCCGCAAGGACGAAGCCCTCACCTCTGTGCTGAACCAGCGGACTGTTACGGGTGCCAGAGTGATACCACTCGTAGCCGAAAGCCAGCGATGCGATCCACTGTTTGCTCAGGCGGTAGGTGGTGACCACGGCGGCCATCGGCGAGAAGGTGGAGCCGGTGTTGTAGGCTGGCCGACCCGGTGCAACTTCGTCCGCCCCGACCCCGCCGAAGTAGTAATTTGCAAGACGCGATGAGCGCCACATGACCCCGATCCCGGGCATCACCAGCGCGCGATCAAACAGAATCGGGAAGTCCACCCAGGCCAGGGCCTCCTGCCCTTTGCTGGTGCCCGTGATATCGCTGGAAGCCCGGAACGTGAAGAGACCGACATCGGTGATGAGGTTGGCGCCTACCCCGGCTTCGGCTTCCCACTTGCGCTTATGCATGCCTTCAAACGCAACATTTTTTTCGGGGTTGAGATTGCCTGCGCGAACCCGTCCAAAGGCAAACAGGGCCACTCGTCCATCACGGTGCAGGTAGTAGCGGGCGCGATCACCGAGATAGATGAATTTCTCGTCCACGTAAATGAAGCCCGGCACGACGTAGAGCGAGTCGTCCTGGGCTGCATAGCGCTTCTGAAAGCCCAGGACTGCCGCGCCCGGCAAAAAGCCTCTGGGGACCGGGCTGGTCTCAGACGGGGACGCCAGCAATTCGAGGGCACCGAGTTCAGGTTCGGCTTGTGCAGGCAACGCCGATAAGCACAGCGCGAACCCGCAGGCACCAGCCAAGGCCCTGCGCAAACGCTCAAAAACAGTCATGGTCATCATGCTCCAGCTCCCGTCAGAAACAAGCGCATCGCATCGGGTACTTCTGTTGGCTTGCGCGATGCACGGTGGATGAGCACGCAGGTGGACTCAGCACTGGCCACTTCGCCATTGACCGCAAGTAACGTCTGCTCGAATTCAAAGGAGGTCCTGCCAATGCGCCTGACGCGCGTCCCGACCCGCACTGTCCCGGGGAAGTACAGCTCTCTTCGATAAACGATAGTCTGTTTGGCCACAACAATTCCGCAATCCTTACGCACCTCGGCGATGCCCGGATCGTCGAGCACCTCGATACGCCCCGCTTCAAAGAAGGTGCCGATCACGGCGTTGTTGATGTGGCCTTGCCGGTCGGTATCGGCGTTGCGCAGTTTCTCCTGCGTCCAGAAACGGAAATCCATGGCACTCACAGCAGGGGTTGTTTCACTCATCATCCATTCACTCGAGACAGGGTCCGTCACAGTCCTAATGCAGTGCGCGCCATCTCGCGCAGTACACGCTTCTGAATTTTGTTGCCATTAGGGCCGTTGATCGCGGGGAAGGCGTCAATGGCAATGATCCGCCTGGGAACCTTGTAAGCGGCCATCCGATCGCGGCAATACGCCAGCAGTTGCGATTCGGTGGCGGAGGTGTCGCACAAGACATAGGCGACCGCTACATCACCCTCGCCCGGCACATTCACGCCCACCACCTGGGCGCCTTGCACCTGGGCATGCTGCATCAGACTCGATTCGATTTCGGCCGGATTCACCAGGAACCCACGCAATCTGAGGCTATCGCCCATTCGAGCAAGATAAATAAATCCCGCTCCTTCCATCTGGGCCAGATCACCCGAGCGAAACCAGCCATCTTCGGTGAAGGCCTTTGCGGTGGCCTGCGGATTGTTCAGATAGCCCGCCAGTACATTGGGGCCCCGGATCTGCAGCTCACCAGCCTGGCCTTCACCTAGCAAATGCCCGGACTCAGGATCGACCACCCGCACGGAAATCAGCGGATCAATCGGGACACCACCCGCCTTGGCGCGCTGTGCAGCCGGAGCCTCCCATGGATGGAAGGCCATCAGCGAAAAACACTCGGACGACCCATACGTGCCGGTGAATCGGCACTGCAGTGCATCGGCCCGCTCAGTGACCGGCAGGGTCAGACCCACGAAATCCGCCTGCACGCCATGGCGCAGGGTCGAAAAATTCACGCCATGTACCTGCAACATCGCATCGAACATGGCGTCCGCACCCACGACGTGAGTGATCCCGTGTCGCTCGATCAGATGCGCCGCCTCCGATGCATCAAAGACCGGGACCAGGATACAGGCGGCTGCGCCGGCCAAGGCACCCAGCGCCGTCATGAACCCGAAGACCCCAAAGAGGGGCAGCGCGCACAGGACGGCATCGGCCGCGCGGATATCCAGGGCTTGCGACACATGCTGAGCGTGACGGACGATGCTGGCATGGTCATGGGCGGCGAGCTTAGGGAAACCGGTAGTACCCGAGGTACTGAAACAGCACATCAGATCGTGCCCCTGTCCTGGGTCAGGGGCGACCCTCACGCCAGAAGGTTGCGCATATTCGATGAACCGGTCGCAGTCTTCCAGCGCTACGACCTGCTGCAATGAGGCCAGCTCGGCTTGTAACGCCAGTGCGACTTCAGCATAGTCAGTGTCCAGAAATCGCCTGGGCGCGAAGAGTGCGCGGGCTTGAGACACCTCAAGCAGGTGACGCACTTCCGGCGCTTTGTAACGTGTGCTGATGGGCACAACCAGCACACCCAGATGCGCAGCAGCGCACAGCAACTGCATCCAGGCCGGGCCATTGGGCAACCAGACGGCCATCGCATCCCCGCGCCTCAGACCCATGGCGTACAAACCGGCGGCGGCAGCGCGTGCGGCCTCTCGCAATTGCACCCGCGTGAATGTGGACTCTGCAGTGACCAGCGCTGGCAACGCATCATGGCCCGCCAGCACAGCATCGATCAGACCCTGGGTCTGCGACGCGAGAGGGATATCGGTCACTTCAGACGCACGGAAGGTGGTCATCGGTCACTGGCAATCAGCGCGCTTGTGGTGGGGGTCGCCCGCCCCCTCCGCCGCCCGGGGGAGGCGGCGGGGGCGGGCGATAACCGGACCCTCCCGATCCGCCATAAGGCGGGCGTGCATGGGGCGGAGCGGGCGGCG
>DGIT01000115.1 GCA_002386465.1 Burkholderiales bacterium UBA4615
GCTGAGAGCTTGGGATTGCTCGGGCTGGGCGCATTGCCATCAGCGCCATGACAGGCTGCGCACACTTGAGCGGCGAGCTGCTGGCCTTTGGCTGGGTCGACTTTCGCCGGTGCGCCCTGGGCCTGTGCAGCCGGAGACCATGCGGCCAGGGTCACGGCAAGCACGAAGGCGCTGGCAAGCACACGCTGCGCCATCCCTTGCGCTGCACGCAGAGAATGGCCGGCCTGGGTCACGCTGCGGATGACGCCGCAGGCAGCTTGCCGGGCGGTCCGTCTGGTCATCGGAATCATCAAGAGCACCTGAATTAAACGCAATGCACGCAAACCGTCGATTGTACAATAGCGCCGCTTCATGTCGCTTCTCACTTCCGCCCGGTTCCACACGACGGTTGCCGCTCTGGCTCAGTTGCCTCGAGACGGCCTCGTCGAGCTTGCGTTCGTCGGGCGTTCCAACGCGGGCAAGTCCACCGCCATCAATGTGCTGTGCAACCGCAAGCGGCTGGCCTTCTCAAGCCGCACCCCGGGGCGCACGCAGGCACTCAACTATTTCGCGGTTGGCCCGACAGACCAGCCGATCGCCTACCTGGTCGATACCCCGGGTTACGGATACGCCTCGGCACCCCTGGAAACAAAACGCACCTGGGACACGCTTGCTGGCCAGTATCTGCAGGCCCGCACGCAATTGGCCGGGGTAGTCCTGCTGGCCGATATCCGCCGTCAACTGACCGACCTCGATCGCAAGCTCATCGAGTGGATTCCGTCGCAGGTCAGGCTGGTCGTGACGCTGACCAAATCCGACAAGCTGCCCCGGCAGCAGGCCAGCACCGCCCTGCGTAGCGTGCGTTCCGAATTGCAGCGTCTGCGCCCGCAATCACCCGACACCGTGCTGCTTTTCTCGGCATTGAATCGCTCGGGCCGTGACGAACTGTCGGCGCTCGTGGAAGAATGGTTCGGTCAGAGCAGTCAGGCCGCGTCGGCCGGGCCCGCCGCTGTTTCACCTGACACGGCAACCCCCGGACCGGCAGCGTCAGGCTGACCGACCGCCTCCGGATACATTCACTCCCTTCGGCCGAGCCATCGACCTCAGACCGGGCGGGGGGCACCGAGCAGGCAAAAAAAACCCCGGCTGCATTCATGCGCCGGGGCGAAACGCCTTCGAAAATCTCGCAGGCACCCGCTCAGGGAGGAGAAGCGGGAGACGATCGGTTGACCATCTGTTGTCCATGATAGACGGCTGCACAAAAAGTTCAAGAAAAACTTGTTCCGTCGATCCACTTTCCTCTAAATCGAACTCAGGGAGCTGACGAATGGCCGAATTTCCTCAAACAGTACAGGGGTTTCCAGCACAAAGGCCACGTCGTTTGCGACATGACGCCTTCACCCGCCGGCTGGTCGCCGAGCATGCGTTGACCGTCAACGACCTGATCTACCCGTGTTTTGTCCAGGACGGAAATGGCCCCAACCATCCTGTGCCATCCATGCCAGGGGTGGAGCGCTACACGGTCGAACGCCTGCTGGGGGTGGCCGAGCAGTGCATGAAACTGGGCGTTCCGGTCCTGGCGATCTTCCCGGTCATCGAGCCTGCGCTCAAAACCCCCGACGGGCGCATTGCCACTGACCCCAACGGCCTGGTCCCTCGGGCCGTCCGCGCGGTGAAGCAGCGCTTTCCCGAGTTGGGCGTGCTCACCGATGTGGCGCTCGACCCCTTTACCAGCCACGGGCAGGATGGGGTGATCGATGACGACGGCTATGTCCTGAACGAGCCGACCGTGGCGATCCTGCGTGAGCAGGCGCTGGTGCAGGCGCAGGCTGGGGTGGATATCGTGGCGCCGTCCGACATGATGGACGGGCGGGTCGGTGCGATCCGGCAGTCCCTGGAAGGCGCAGGGCACATCCATACCCGGATCATGGCCTACTCGGCCAAGTACGCGTCCGGGTTCTATGGCCCGTTTCGCGATGCTGTGGGTTCAGCCAGCAACCTGGGTAAAAGCAACAAGAAAACGTATCAGATGGACCCGGCCAACACCGATGAGGCGCTGCGCGAGGTGGCGCTCGACATTCAGGAAGGCGCCGACATGGTCATGGTCAAGCCCGGCATGCCTTATCTGGACATCGTGCGCCGGGTGAAGGACACCTTTCACGTCCCCACCTTCGTCTACCAGGTGAGCGGTGAATACGCGATGCTCAAGGCTGCGGCCGCCAACGGGTGGCTGGACGAGCGCACGGTCGCGCTCGAAGCATTGCTGTGCATGAAACGGGCCGGTGCCGACGGGGTCCTGACCTATTTCGCATTGGATGCGGCACGCTGGCTGCGCGAGGCCTGATCCATGGCCGCCCGGGGCACCGCGGGGGCACTGAGCCCGAGGCCCTGGCGGTCGGGGCGCTGAGGTCCAGGCCTCAGTCGCCTCAGGAGACGAATCGCCGCCGTGTCAGCACGGTGGCGAGATAAAAGCCGCCCAGTGCATAGGCCAGCAAGACCGCCACCGGGCCCAGGACCGCATCAGGCCACTGTCCCAACATCAGCGGGCGTGCGAGTTGCACGGCTGCGGTCAGGGGCAAGGCCTGACACAGCGGCTGCAGCCACTGCGGCAGTTGGGTCACAGGGAACCACACGCCCGAGAGGAAAGTCATGGGCGTCAGCACCAGGGTGAAGTAATACGAGAAAAAGTCGTAGCCGCTTGCCAGCGCATTGACGCATAACGCAATCGCCGAGAACGCCAGGCCCGTCAGCACGATGACCGGCAACAGGGCAAGCAGGGTCGGCTGCCTGGAAATACCCAGTGCCACCGCCACCAGGATGATGGCCACGCCGCTGATGCAGGCTTTCAGCGCGCCCCAGAGCCATTCGGCGGCGAGCACATCGTCAAGCAGCAGCGGGGCATTGAGCAGAGACTCCCAGGTGCGCTGCACATGCATGCGCGAGAAGGCCGAGTACAGCGACTCAAAACTCGCAGCCATCATGGTGCTCATGCAGACCGAACCGCCCGCCAGAAACAGCACGTAGGGCACGCCATCCACCTGCTGCAACAAGGCGCCCAGTCCGTAGCCAAACGCCACGAGGGTGATCAGTGGATCCGCCACATTGGCCAGGAGGCTGGGCACGGCCAGCTTGCGCCATACGAGCATGTGCCGCCTGAGCACCGGCACCAGACGCAGGCTCAGGTGCGGCCAGGCCCACA
>DGIT01000083.1 GCA_002386465.1 Burkholderiales bacterium UBA4615
TTGATGCGGTAGTACAGACCCATCGGGTCATCGCGCAGCACCTCGAGGCGACCGGCAATCAGCACCGGGTCGAAGGTGGACTTCACCGGCGTTCGGGTGCGCACTTCAATGATGCCTTCGGGGCCGGCCGGGATACAGAAAGAGCAGGTCTGCGAGGTGACGGTGAGCAGGAAGTGGCTCTGCTTGTCGCCCGACTGCAGCGGCATCATGAAGCCGGCCACCTTGACTTCCTGCTTGTCGAGCTTGGCCACGGCCGGTGCAAATTCCGGCAGCACCTTGTTTTTGACCTTCACCTGCTTGACCTGACCCAGCAGATCCCAGGGCACCGCGCCAGGCACCATCGGCAAAGGCGGCGACACCGTGGGTTGCACCTGTCCGGCCAGCGCGGCCGGCGGAGCCCCGTTTTCAACCAGGCCTGGCTTGCCGGGCGCGCCGCCAGACTGTGCCCCACCTGACTGCGCGCTCGGAGGAGCCGGCAGGACCGGTTGGGCAGGCGATGAGAGGGATTGAGCCCATGCGCCAGGCAGCATGGACATGGCCATGAGGGTGCAGACCGCGAGCGCTCGCGCACAGGCTGCGAGGGCGCGCGAGGGGGCCGCATGGCGCCAGAGCGTCGCAGGGCGGGCGGCCAGAGTGGGGATAGACGTGGTCATGTTCAGACTCCAATCAGCAAATGCAAGCGCCGGCTTTCAGGTTTCCGCCAGCACGTCGGCCAGACCGGTCCGTGCGGCGCGCCAGGCAGGCCAAAGCGACGCCAGCGCGCCGAGTGCCAGGGCGCCCGCCGCCCAAGCCCATTCGATGGTATCGAAAACCCGCCCAGTCAGCGGCCACTCCCCACGCGGGATGAGCCATTGGCCCGCCACCTCGACGGTGATGTGCCCCAGCAGCAGTCCGGCCGCCACGCCGATCGCGGTCAGGGTCAGGCCCTCGAGCAGCAAGAGCCGAAACAGGTGGGCAGGCGTGGCCCCCAGCAGGCGCATGAGGGCCATCTCGCGACGCCGATCCGACAGCGCCTGGAACAGCGCGACAAACACCGAGCCAGCCGCCACGGCCAGGATCAGCAGACCGAATGCCCGCAAGCCATCGACCCCCACGCCCACCAATTGCACGAGTCGGGCGGACTCGAATGCAGGTGATGCGGCCTGAAGACGCTCGCTGGCGTTGATGGTGCGCGGCAGCGAGACCGCTGCCAGCGGGCTGGCATAGCGCACCAGCAGCATCGTGACTTCACGTGCCGGCGCATGCTCGGCGTCATGGTCGTGATCCGCGTCGCGGCTGGGGTCGGCTGGCGGCTTGGCGGACCGGGCGGCGCCTGCACCGAGGGCCTGGGCGGGCGCCGATTGCACTGCACCCGACCCGCCCGCCGGCGACGTGACAGCCTTCTTGGCCTCGCGATGTGCATGCGCATGTGCGTGTCTGCCGTCAGTCCGTTCCTTCGGTGGTGTCGGGGACGGGGAAATCGGCCGGGCAGGCGCAGCTGTTGCCGATGGCTCGGGGGCTGTTGGCGGGACACTCGACACGCTGGCCGCAGCGCCATGCCCATGCTCATGGGTCTGCCAGATCGATTCCGTGGACGTAACCACCAGGCGGTCAATCACGCCTCCGGTAGGCGCCAGCACGCCGCTGACGGTATAGGTCTCGTCCGCATGGGCTGGCCCGCCCGCCCCCATGCCATGCGTTCCGGCAAACCGGTCGCCGGTGCGCAGGCCCGCTTCCGCGGCGACGCGGGCGCCCAGTACCGCTTGCATCGGCGCGGAGAACACCTGGCCGCCGGCAAATCGGGCGGTATGCATCGTCAGGAATTCCGGCTCAGTACCGACAATCCGAAACCCCCGGAAGCTGTCGCCCAGCGAGATCGGCACCGCCTGAGCCACCAGCCGGTTGGCCCGCAACTCATCCAGGGCTGAGAGCGCAATATTGCCGGGCGGTACATCCAGGTGGTACACGCCGGACAGCACGAGCTGCAGCGGCGAGCCCTTGGCGCCAACCACCAGGTCGATGCCGGCTGCATCGCGGCGCAAACGCTCATCGAACTGCCCGGTCACCAGCGTCACGATCACGACGGTCGCCATGCCCAGCGCCACCAGCAGCGTGGTGAGCAGAGTCATGAGCGGGCGCGCACGCAAATAGGCCCAGAGCAGGCGCAACGTACTCATCGCCGCTCCAGCGTCAGCACGGTGTCAAAGGCATGGCGCACCCGCGCATCATGGGTGGCAATCAACAGGGCCGCCCCCAGGCTGCGAGCGCGCTCGCGCAGCAGGTCGATGGCCTGCGCAGCATGCGCGTCATCCAGATTGGCGGTCGGCTCATCGGCCAGCAACAGGGCAGGCCGATTGACCAGCGCGCGGGCCAGCGCCACGCGCTGCTGTTGTCCGCGCGACAGTTGCGATGGGCGACGATGCTCCAGACCGGCGAGCCCAAGTTCGGCCAGCAGCGTGCAGGCTGCGTCGCGATCGGTGGGGCTGCCCGCCAGCCGCTGTGCAAGCAGCAGGTTGTCGAGCGCGCTCAGCATGCTAAAGAGCAGCGGATGCTGGGGCACCAGACCGATGTGGCGGGCACGAAAGGCGTCGACCGCGCGCGCACCGCGCCTGGCGACATCGTTGAGGCTCACGCCACCGATCAGGATGCGACCCTGCTGGATCGGCAGCAAGCCAGCCAAAAGGGACAGGAAGGTGGTTTTGCCGCAGCCTGAAGGTCCCACCACGACCGCCTGGGCACCGTTCGCCAAGCCGAAGTGCGCAATGTCGAGCACCACCGCGCCGGCGCGGTCGAACCGCAGCTCGTTCACGGTCAATCCGCTGTCGCCGGTCTTAGTCACGGGGGTCATGACAGGTCACCATGAAGCGTGGTCTGCAGCGTCGATCAGGGCGCGAACCTGGCACAGGGCGTGTGAGGCGCACGGTTCACGGCGGTTGCACCGCTTACTGAGTGGGCCGCACGGCTGTTCACTCATGAAAGCCCGCCATGCGTCACACAAGGGCCTGCTGACGCGGGCCCCCAGCCAGTCAGGCTCAGTCGCCGTAAAGCTTTTGGCGCAATTCACGCCGCTGCTGGGCTTCAAGAGACAGCGTGGCCGTCGGACGGGCCAGCAGTCGGGGGATACCGATCGCATCGCCGGTCTCTTCGCACCAGCCGTACTCGCCCGAATCGATACGCGAGAGCGACTGCTGAATCTTCTTGAGCAGCTTACGCTCGCGATCGCGGGTGCGCAGCTCCAGAGCGTGTTCTTCTTCGATGGTGGCGCGATCAGCCGGATCGGGGACGATCACCGTTTCACGCAGATGCTCGGTGGTCTCGCCCGCATTGGCGAGAATCTCGCGCTCCATCTGCTGCAGCCGTTCGCGGAAAAACCGCAGCTGCGCATCATTCATGTACGCCGATTCCGGCATGGCCATCATTTCGGGCTCTGTCAACGCCTTGGGGGTCTTGGTCACTGCCATGTCGTTATTCCGCTTGCGCCCTGTTCGCCCCCGGCGGGAGCCCTCAGGCCAGGCACTGTTTCAATCCCTGGATGAACATGTCCTTCGGCAGCTTGCGACCGATGAACACCATCTTGCTGTGCTGCTTTTCCCCGGGCTGCCAGCGGCGACCGAGGTCTGCACCCATCATCTGGTGGACTCCCTGGAACACCATCTGGCGCTCGGAGCCCTTCACAAAAAGGACGCCTTTATACCGCAACATGTCCGGTCCGTAAACTTGCACCAGACCGCCGAGAAAATCCTCCAGCTTAGCGGCATCGAAGGGTTTGTCCGACTTGAACACGAAAGACGAGACCGCTTCGTCATGCTCGTGCTCGTCACTGGTGAGGAACTCCGGGTCGATCTCCAGGACTGCGTTGAGGTTGAATCCGCGAATATCCAGGATTTCGTCGATCGGGGCGTTGCCAAAATGCACAGCACGCATGGGAGCGCGAGGATTGATGCGCGACAGCCTGCGGCGCAGCGCCTGCTGCTCGTCCTCGGTCACCAGATCGACCTTGGACAGCAGGATGCGATCGGCGAAGCCCACCTGCTCAACCGCCTCCTTGTGCTCATCGAGCTGCTTGTCGGCATGTTTGGCGTCGATCACCGTGATCACCGCATCAAGCAGGTAGTACTCGGCCACCGCATCGTCAATGAAAAACGTCTGAGCCACCGGGCCCGGATCCGCCAGGCCGGTCGTCTCGATGATCACGCGCTCGAAGGTGATCTCGCCCGCCTGACGGCGCTCGCGCAGATCGCCCAGGATGCGCACCAGATCACCGCGCACCGTGCAGCAGATGCAGCCGTTGTTCATCTCGACGATCTGCTCGTCGGCGTTTTGAAGCAACAGATCGTTGTCGACGCCTTCTTCACCGAATTCGTTTTCGATCACCGCAATGCGATGCCCGTGCTGTTCGGTGAGGATGCGGTTAAGCAAGGTCGTTTTTCCACTGCCCAGAAAGCCGGTCAGGATGGTGACCGGGACGAGGGCGGGTGACGCTTGAGCCATGTGTCAGTCTCTCGATTCAACAAGATGCGCGCCGGCTCGCGCATCAACCGTTCCGGACCCGGCCGCGCAGGCTGCGCACTGCCCAAGCAGGGTGAGTTCGAATGCATCGCTGCGAAAGCCCTCGGGCAGCATGTCCTGCAGGCTGCCCTCAAGACCCGGCGGTGCATCCATGCACACCACCCGCTCGCAGTGCCGACAACGAAAATGGCCGTGACGCACCGGGCCCGCAGGGGCACTGCCCTGCGCCGAGTAACGCCAGGCCCGATCGGGGCCCGCCACCCGGTGCGCCAGCCCGGCTTCCACCAGCCAGTCCAGCACGCGGTACAAGGTGACCCGATCAAGCACCTCGTGATGTTCGCCCTGTTCAAGCCGGCGCTGCACCTCGGTGTGCGCCAGGGCTTCGTCGGCTTGCATGAGCACGGCCAGCACCCGCACGCGCGCACCCGTGACACGGGCTCCGGTCGAGCGGACCCGTTGTCGCGCGTGTTCGACGGTGGACGCCAAGGTTTTCCTTTCGCAAGCCCGCCAGTTTACATCCGGCGCAGCATCAGCCCCTTGAGATACTCGCCTTCCGGGTGGGTCATCGACATCGGGTGATCGACGCCGGCCGCCAGGCGGCGCAGCATCTGCATGTCGGTACGGGCATCAAAGACCGCGCCGGCCACGATCTTCTGGAACAGATCGACCGATACGGCGCCGGAACAGGAAAACGTGAAGAGCAGGCCGCCCGGCGCCAGCAGTCGCAACGCCTTGAGGTTGATCTCCTTGTAGGCCCGCGCGGCACGGTCCAGGTGCTGGACCGAGGGGGCAAACTTGGGCGGATCCAGCACGATCAGATCGAACTGCCGTCCCTCGGCCAGCAGGTTTTTGAGCGCATCGAACACATTGGCCTGCAGCCAGGTTGAGGGCGTGAGGCCGTTGAGCTGCTCATTGCGCGCCGCCACAGCCAGGGCTTCGGCGCTGCTGTCGACCGACACCGCTTCGACGGCCCCGCCCAGGCGCGCAGCCAGCGTGAACCCGCCGGTGTAGCAAAAACAGTTGAGCACCCGCCTGCCCTGCGCATGCTCGCCCACCAGTTGGCGGCTGTCGCGCTGGTCAATATAGAAGCCGGTCTTGTGGCCAGTGATGACATCGACCTCGTAGCGCACGCCGTGCTCAGTGACCGCCACCGGCACGGGCACTTCACCGTGAAGCACGCCTTCGCGCGCCACCAGCCCTTCGCGCTCGCGGGCCGCTGCATCCGAACGCTCGTAAACCGCCTCACAGCCGGTCACCTCGCGCAGGGCCGCCACAATGACCTCGCGCCAATGCTCGACGCCTGCCGCCAGGAACTGCACCACCAGTTGATCCCGGTATCTGTCGACGACCAGGCCCGGCAGGGCATCGGCCTCGCCAAACACCAGACGGATCGCCTCGGTCTGAGCCTGCAGGCCCTCGCGTCGCGCCACCGCCGCAGCCACACGCGCGGCGATGAATGCGGCATCGGGTTGCTCGGCTTCATTGAAGCTCCAGGCCCGCGCGCGCAGCGCCGAGGTGGGACTGAAGGCCGCCCAGGCCAGAAAGCGGCCATCTGCGCCCAGCACACGCACGGTGTCCCCGGAGGCCGGCCCGCCGCTGGCACGGTCGATTGCGTTGGCATAAATCCAGGGATGGCGACGCAGCAGGGATTTTTCCTTGCCGGGCTTCAGATGCAGGGTGGGCGGGGTGCGCGCCATAGGAACCTTCGGACCTTCGGAAAAGGCTTGCGTTCAGCGCCGGATGCGGGCGCGCGGATGCGCCGCATCGTAAACCGCGGCCAGACGCTGGAAATCGAGGGAGGTGTAGACCTGGGTGGTGACGATGCTGGCATGCCCCAGCAGTTCCTGTACTGCACGCAAATCGCCGCTGGACTGCAGCAGGTGGCTGGCAAAGGAATGGCGCAGCACATGGGGGTGCACATGCGTAGGCACCCCGCGCTCAATGCCCAGACGCTGCACCACGCGCTGCACGGTGCGCGCGCCCAGCCGTGTCCCACGCACCGACAGGAAGAGCGCATGCCGATCGGCATGAGGATGCAGCGCCAGCCAGTCTGCACGCGCGGTCATCCAGGCATCCAGTGCGGCGAGCGCGGGCGCACCGACCGGCACCGTACGCCGTTTGCCACCCTTGCCCAGCACCTGCACTTCAGCCTCGTCGCGCTGCAACCATCCCACCGAGCGATGCTCGGCCGTTTCCGCGTGCCGGATATCGAGTGCCACCAGCTCGGACAGCCGCAACCCACTTGAATAGAGCAATTCAATCAGCGCCTGATCGCGCAGGCCCTCGAAATCGGTGGTCGGGGTCACCCGGGGGGGCAACATCTGCGCGCCCTCGGCTTTGCCCTGCGTTGGCTCGACCAATCGCATGGCCTGGTCGGGCGACAAGGCCTTGGGCAGGCGTCGGGCGCGTCGGGGCGCCCGCACGCCGCGCACCGGATTGTGCGAGACCGCATTGCGGGCGGCGAGCCAATCGTAGAACCCGCGCCAGGCCGACAGCCGTCTGGCGATGCTGGCAGGGGCATGACCGGCGCGTGCGCGCATGGCGACCGCACGGCGCACCTCCGATTCGATCAGCTGTCCCCAGTCCCGACCAGCCAGCAGCTGCACGAGCACTGCGAGTTCGCGCCCATAGCCGTCCAGCGTACGCGGTGAGGCGTGGCGCTCGGTGCGCAAACGCTGCAAATACGCGACGACGTCGACGTGCGGTGCTTCGGCACGCGCTTCGGAAGACGCCTCATCGCTCATGGTGTGCGGCTCAGGCCGTCAAACGCGACAAGGACGCGCTGGCCACTTCTGCGATGCGCTCCAGAAAGGCGGTCCCCATCGCTGCATCGAATCGGCCCGGGTCGGGTGAGCCCAGCACCAGCAGGCCGAAGGTCTGAGGCGCCGCGCCGACCCGCAACGGCAAGAGCGCGAGTGAGCCGGTGCGGGTGCCTGCGTCGGGCAGCCAGCGTGCCGCCTGAAAGTCGGCGTTTCGGCCGCAATACGGCTGGCGCATGCTGTCGACCAGCGCGATCACATCGGGGTCAACCTTTGCCCCGCAAGGCAGGTCGGCATGGTCCGGGGCCAGCTGCCATACCCGCAAGGCAATCTGGGGAACCGTGAACGCGGTCGCCAGGCCATCGACCACCAGACCCGGCAATTGGCGTGCATCGCGTGTGCGCAGTAAATCGCGCGACCAGCGTTGCAGCTTGTCTGCAATCACGTCGTTCTCACGCCCGTTGCGAAGGAGCTCGGCGAGCTTCATCTCCAGCGACTTGTTTTTCTCGCGCAGCATGTCCACCTGCCGCTCGACCAGCGAGACCGCCCGGTTGCCGTGCGGATGCGGGACCGTGATCGAGACCAGCAGATCCGGATGGGCTTCAAAGAAGGCCGGATGGTCGTGCAGATATTGCACGATCGCATCGGCATGGAGCGGCTCGGTCATGGGCGGTGAATGGAAGAAGTGGAAGAAGGGGAGGTGGCGCAGGCCGAGGGCGCACTGCTGTGAGCCTGTGGTGCCTGCTGAACAGCGAGAGATGCCGTAGACGCGGATCGGGTGACCAGCGCCTGAAGATCGATCTCGCCCTGAAAGACAGTCTGGGCGGGGCCGGTCATGAAGACCGCCTGCCCCTGCCAAACAATGGTCAGCACCCCGCCGCGGGTCTGAAGGTCAACACGGTCGTCGAACACGCCGCGCAGCATGCCGGCCACCGCAGCTGCACACGCGCCGCTGCCACATGCCAGTGTCTCGCCTGAGCCGCGCTCGTACACGCGCAGCCTGGCCTGCGTACGCGAGAGCACCTGCAGGAAGCCTGCATTCACGCGGCGCGCAAAGCGACCATGCGATTCAATCAGCGGCCCCTCGATGGCCACCGGCGCAGTATCGACATCGTCGACGATCTGCACAGCATGCGGGTTGCCCATAGACACCACCGAGATCCAGCGTTCGGCGCCCGGGAGCGCCAGCGGCCACAGCGTGTCGCGGCCCTGTGTGCGCGACACCAGGCTGCGGGTATCGAAGGGCACCTGCGCCGGATCGAGCACCGGCACCCCCATGTCGACCGTGACCCGGCCATCATCTTCCATGCGTGGCACGATCACACGATTCACGGTGCGCGCCCGCACGGCGGCTTTGTCGGTGAGGCCCTGATCCCGTACAAAGCGCACGAAACAACGCGCACCATTGCCGCACTGCTCGACCTCGTCGCCATCGGCATTGAAGATGCGATAGACGAAATCGACGTCAGGCGCATCAGGCGGCTCGACCAGCAGGATCTGATCGGCCCCGATGCCGAACTGTCGATCGGCCAGCGCGCGGTATTGCGCAGCGTTCAACGCGAGCTTCTGGCGCACGCCATCGAGCACGACGAAATCGTTGCCTGCGCCCTGCATCTTGGTGAACGTCAACCGCATCACCGAATTATCACTCAATCATCATGCTCATCGCCCGGCTTGGCCGGCTGGCCGGACGCCGATGATTCCGCGCCCCGCACATCCGATCGATATGGACTGGGCTCACCAGGCGGACGGGTCTTGAAGCGCTTGTGCGACCACAGGTATTGCGCGGGCATCTCGCGCACGCGCTCTTCCACGAACGCATTGAGACGGCGCGCGGCCGCCTCCAGGTCGTCGCCCGGATAGTCCTGCCAGGCCGGAAAGAACTGCGCCTCATAGCCCAGGGACGTCATGCGGGTCACGAAGGGCACCACTGCAGCGCCACTCAACTGGGCGAGCCGGGACGCACCCGTCACCGTTGCAGCCGGCACGCCGAAAAAAGGCACGAAGACTGATTCTCGTGGCCCCAGATCCATGTCGGGCGAATAGTGCAAGGGCGTGCCCTCGCGCAGCAGGCGCACCGTCGCCCGTACCCCTTGCTGGCGTGACAGCGGCTTGGCGCCCGGAAACCGCGAGCGGCCGGCAAACATGACGGCATCCAGCACCGGATTTTTCTGGCGCACATAAATGGTCATCATTGGCGTGCGCATCGACAGGCGCATCCCGCCGCCATCGATCCCCACGAAATGCGGAGCCAGAAAAATCAGCGGTTGGCCCAGGTGCGCCTGCAGATGCTCCTCGCCGACCAGCGTCACCAGCTGCTCGATCCGCTCAGGCGGGCCGCTCCAGAAAATGAAGCGCTCGAGGATGCTGCACATGAACCACTGAAAATGCTCGCGCCCGATGCGCCTGCGCTCACGTTCTGCCAGCTGCGGAAAACACAGCCGCAAATTGATGAGCGTCACGCGCCGCCTGGGCCGCGCAAGCCACCAGGCCACGGTCCCAAGTGCGCGACCGAGCGGGCGCAACACGGCCAGCGGCAGCGTCGAGAGCGCCTGCAACAGGGCTATCCCCAGGCGCGACAGCGGGTGACCCGCAGGCTGCTGCGGGGGTGGCGCGTTCATGCGGGTGCGTTCATTTGTTCAAGCCGCGCGCCCGGTCTGGGCTTCAGGCGCCACCACCCCGGGCGGCGTCTTGTAACGGTTATAGCCCCAGAAATACTGTTCGGGCATGCGTCGAATGGTCGCTTCCATAGCCTGGTTGATGACCACAGGCGACGGGGCTTCGGGTAGCCGCTCATAGCGCACGACCCATCCGGCTGCACCGGGCAGCCGCTCGCCATGGGCCATCAGGACCTGCGCGCCTGTCAGGCGGGCCAGCCGTGCAGGTAAGGTCATGGTGTAGGCGGGGCGACCGAAAAAGGGCGCCCATTCGCCATCGCCATCACTGGGCACCTGGTCTGGCAGCACCCCGATCGACTCGCCGCGCTTGAGCGCGCGCAGCAGCCCGCGCACCCCTGCAGCGGTTGTGGGCACCGGATGCACATCCGGCGCGGCGCGCCCGGATTCGACCAGTGCGCGGACCGCGGCCAGCCGCGGCGGCTTGTAGAGCACCGTAATCGGACCAAATCGCGCAGACCCAAGGGCCGCAGCCTCGAAACTGCCCACATGCGCGGTCAGCAGGACCACACCACGGCGTTGACCAAGAGCCTCCCGGAGCAATTCGCCGTTTTCCACCCGGATCAGCCGCTCGATGCGCTCACGCGCGCCGAACCACAACAGCGCCGTCTCGGCCACCGCCTGGCCGGAGTGATCGGCCGCACGACGCATCAGCGCGCGGTCATACAGACCGGCCTGGCGCAGATTGGTCTGCGACTTGCCACGAAAATCACCCGATAACGCCAGCGCCAGCTTGCCCAGCGTGCCACCAAGCGCCTGCAGCCAGCTCAGGGGCAGACGTGCAAGGAATCGAGCGATCCAGAGGAGCATGGAAGTGAATGAAGACAGGCTGCGGTGTGATGGAATTGGCGTTTGAACCGAATGCATGCGGATATAATCCGCACTACCGCCGAGTTAATGGGACAACTTGCAGGGCGGTTTAAAAATTCTGCTAAAGCGTGCCGCTTCTCCTGAAGATGGCATCGCCGAACAAGGTGCCGAAGCAGGGAAGTCCTGCCCAGGCACCGATTGTCCGCCTTCAATCTTTCGGAGCAATCAAGCCGTGGCAAAAGACTTTCTCTTTACTTCTGAATCGGTCTCGGAGGGGCATCCCGACAAGGTGGCCGACCAGATTTCCGACGCGATTCTGGACGCGATCTTCACGCAGGACAAATTCTCTCGTGTCGCCGCCGAAACACTGGTGAACACCGGCCTGGTCGTCCTGGCCGGAGAAATCACCACGGGTGCACATGTCGACTACATCGAAGTGGCCCGCGACACCATCAAGCGCATCGGCTACGACAACACCGAATACGGTATCGATTACAAAGGCTGTGCGGTACTGGTGGCCTATGACAAGCAGAGCCAGGACATCGCACAGGGCGTGGACGAAGGCCGGGGCATTGACCTGGACCAGGGCGCCGGCGACCAGGGCCTGATGTTTGGCTATGCCTGCGACGAAACCCCGGTGCTCATGCCAGCCGCTATTCACTATGCGCATCGCCTGGTCGAGCGCCAGGCTGACCTGCGCCGCGACGGCCGCCTGCCCTGGCTGCGCCCCGACGCCAAGTCGCAGATCACCCTGCGTTATGTCGACGGCAAGCCGCATTCGGTGGATACCGTGGTGCTGTCCACTCAGCATGCGCCCGACATCGAACACAGCAAGCTCACCGAAGCCGTGATTGAGGAAATCATCAAGCCGGTATTGCCGAAAGAACTCATCAAGGGCGATATCCGCTACCTGGTCAACCCCACCGGACGCTTCGTCGTCGGCGGGCCTCAAGGCGATTGCGGCCTGACCGGTCGCAAGATCATCGTCGACACCTACGGTGGCGCAGCCCCGCACGGCGGCGGCGCGTTTTCGGGCAAGGACCCCTCCAAGGTCGACCGGTCGGCCGCTTACGCAGCCCGCTACGTGGCCAAGAACGTGGTCGCAGCCGGGCTGGCCAGCAAATGCCTGGTGCAGATCAGCTACGCGATCGGTGTGGCGCGTCCCACCTCGGTCATGGTCAGCACCGAAGGCACGGGCAAGATCTCCGATGAGCGCATCGCCGAACTGGTCAACACCCACTTCGACCTGCGCCCCAAAGGCATCGTGCAGATGCTCGATCTGCTGCGGCCGATCTATCAGAAGTCAGCCGCCTACGGCCACTTCGGTCGCGAAGAGCCCGAGTTCACCTGGGAGCGCACCGACAAGGCTGGCGCACTGAAGGCTGCGGCCGGACTCTGAGCCCCGCCCAACAAATACCCCCGCCCGCCTGTCAGGCGCAGATGCGCCTTCCCGGTCAGTGCGGTTTATAATGTTTGACTGCTGAGGAGCGCTGCGACCCGATCTTGCATCATGATCGGGCCAGGCTCAGCACCCACAACTGCGCTCGCACTCGACTGTCCGTCGATTGCGGGCGTTTTGTTTTTCCGGGTCGCCTTGCACACGCGCCGCCCGGCCAGACACTGCGCTCGCCCCTTGAACCTGTGCCGTTTGCGGCACATTTTTGCCCTGGAGCGAACCTCATGAGTGCTGTTCTCAAACCTGCTGTCTTCAACGATTTCCATGTCGCCGACCTGTCTCAGGCCGAATTCGGACGCAAGGAAATCCGCATTGCCGAAACCGAGATGCCTGGCCTGATGGCCATCCGCGAGGAGTTCGCCGCCTCGCAGCCCCTCAAGGGCGCGCGCATCACCGGCTCGCTGCACATGACCATCCAGACAGCCGTCCTGATCGAAACCCTGGCAGCCCTGGGCGCGCAAGTGCGCTGGGCCTCGTGCAACATCTTCTCCACCCAGGACCATGCTGCCGCTGCCATCGCCGCCGCAGGCATTCCGGTGTTCGCCTACAAGGGTGAGACGCTGGACGAGTACTGGGACTACACCCATCGCATCTTCGAGTGGGCCGATGGTCAGCCCTCCAACATGATCCTGGACGACGGCGGCGATGCCACCCTGCTGCTGCATCTGGGCACTAAGGCCGCCAAAGACGCATCGCTGCTGAACAACCCCGGCAGCGAAGAAGAGGTGTGCCTGTTCAACGCCATCCGCAAGCAACTGGCCAAGGACCCGGGCTTTTACGAGCGCAACCTGAAAGCCGTGGTGGGCGTCACAGAAGAAACCACCACCGGGGTACATCGCCTGTATCAGATGTCCGAAAAAGGCGAGCTCGCCTTCCGCGCCATCAACGTCAACGACTCGGTCACCAAGAGCAAGTTCGACAACCTCTATGGCTGCCGCGAGTCGCTGGTCGACGCCATCAAGCGCGCCACCGACGTCATGATCGCCGGCAAGGTGGCAGTGGTCGCGGGCTACGGCGACGTGGGCAAGGGCAGCGCCCAGGCCCTGCGTGCCCTGTCGGCCCAGGTGTGGGTGACCGAGTGCGACCCGATCTGCGCGCTGCAGGCCGCCATGGAAGGCTATCGCGTGGTGACCATGGAATATGCCGC
>DGIT01000105.1:0-194 GCA_002386465.1 Burkholderiales bacterium UBA4615
TTACCGAATGTTCCTTGGGGAAGTCGACCAGGTCGACGCGTGGCGCAGGTTTCCAGCCACGTTTGCGGTGTTCGGCGACCACGGTCGTGAAGATGCCTCCGCGCACATACCAGCGGGCGGTCAGGCGCATGAAGCGAGGCTTGGTGGCCTCAACCATCTCGCTGAGGATCCGGTTGGTGACCGCCTCGTGGAAG
>DGIT01000105.1:236-441 GCA_002386465.1 Burkholderiales bacterium UBA4615
AAGCTTGAGCGCCTTGAGCTCGAGGTTCTTGCGGTCAGGGATGTAGTCGAGCACCAGGGTGGCGAAATCGGGCTGACCGGTGAGCGGGCACAGGCAGGTGAACTCGGGCGCCTCGATATGGATGTGGTAGTCCCGGTCGGGCGAGGGGTTCGGGAAGGTCTCGAGGCGTTTGGAGGGCGAGGTGGACATCGTGCAGATCCGTACG
>DGIT01000105.1:468-13661 GCA_002386465.1 Burkholderiales bacterium UBA4615
GCGGGCCGGGCAGGCCAGGTAGGCGCGCGACGGTCCGCAGGGTGAGGGGTCGACCGCCCGGACGACTGGGTGTCGGGCGGCGGCGCAAGTGGTGGGCGACGCGGAACGAAGCCCGCAGCCACCCGGGAGCGACCCCCTGCTGGGTTACCATTATACGGTTGCGTGCCTGCCCCCNNCCCCCGGTCGCACCGCTCCCATCCCATCGCCCGCATCGAGCGTCCGATTCTGTGCGTCTGAAATTGTGCGTCTGAAACTCATCAAGCTGGCCGGCTTCAAGTCGTTCGTCGATCCGACCTCTTTCGAGGTGCCCAGTCAGCTGGTCGGCGTCGTCGGGCCCAATGGCTGCGGCANNGCGGCGATCGCGTGGGACTGGTGGGGCCGAACGGCTGCGGCAAGTCGAACGTCATCGACGCCGTGCGCTGGGTGCTGGGCGAGTCCAAGGCCTCGGAGCTGCGTGGCGACTCCATGCAGGACGTGATCTTCAACGGATCGTCCGATCGCAAGCCGGCCGGGCGCGCCAGTGTCGAACTGGTGTTCGACAACGCGCAATCGCGTCTGACCGGCTCCTGGGCCGGGTTCGCCGAAATTTCGGTCAAGCGGGTGCTGTCTCGTGACGGGCAGTCGACGTATCTGATCAACAACCAGGTCGTGCGACGCAAGGACGTGCACGACATGTTCCTGGGAACCGGCCTGGGACCGCGTGCCTACGCCATGATCGGCCAGGGCACGGTGTCGCGAATCATCGAGGCCCGCCCCGAAGAACTGCGAGTGTTCCTGGAAGAGGCGGCCGGCGTCACTAAATATAAGGAGCGGCGTCGCGAGACTGAGCATCGGCTGTCCGACACTCGCGAAAACCTCACGCGCGTGGAAGACATCATGCGCGAGCTGCAGAGCCAGATCGACAAGCTGGCGCGTCAGGCGGAGGTGGCCCGCGAGTTCCGCACACTTGAAGGCGACCGGGAGCTGAAGCAGCGCATGCTCTGGCTGGTCCGCCGGGATGAAGCCCAGGCCGAGCAGGCCCGCATCAGCCGTCAGGCGCAGGTGCTGGAGACCGAAATCGACGGGGCGCTGGCCGCGCAGCGGTCGGTTGAAGCCGAACTGGAGCAGGCCCGCACCGCGCACTACGAGGCTGGGGACGCGGTCCATCGGCTGCAGGGCGACTATTACTCGGCTGCGGGGGAGGTCTCGCGCCTGGAAGGCGAGATCCGTTTCGTAAGCGATTCGCAGTCTCAGTTGCGCGAACGTCTGGCGGCCCTGCAGTCGCAAGCCGACGCCGCGCGCGAACGTGCTGCGCAGTCAGAAGAGTCGCTCGGGCGAAGTGAAGAGGAAAGCGCCGTGGCGCAGGAGCGGCAGGCCCAGCTGGCTTTGCGACTGGACGATGCCTTGGCCGAGCTGCCCGCGCTGGAAGACGCAGTGCAGTCGGCCCGAGAGGCCCTTGACCAGGCGCGCACGCTGTCGACCGACACCTCGCAGCAGATCCAGGTGGTAGCCACGCGGCAGCGCGGCATCGAGGACGCCCTGCGCGAACTGGGCGATCGGCAGGCCCGCCTGAGTGCATCGCTTGGGCAACTCGAGGCAGCGCCGGTGGCCGAGCTCGAAGACCTTACAGCGCGTCTGGAACAGGCGGAAGCGATTGAGGAGAACGCCGCTGAGCGCGTGGCGAGTATCGAGTCCCACTGGACGGCGCTGGACGCGGCCCGCGCACCAGCCCAGGACAGGCTGCGCGACGCACTGGGGCGCCTGGCGCAGGTCGACGCACGCATCAGCGCCTTGCGCCAGATCCAGGAGCGGATGCGCTCGGAAAACAAAACCGCGCCCTGGCTGTCGCGCCATGGGCTGGATCAGCTCAAGCGCCTGTGGCAGCGCCTGCGCATCGAGCAGGGCTGGGAAACAGCGGTCGAGGCGGTGCTGCGGGAACGCGTGCAATCCCTCGAGGTCGGGCGCATCGAATCCATGAGCGGCCTGCTTGATGAACAGCCGCCTGCCAAAGTCGGGTTCTATGCATCGTCTGGCGCGCCCGGTGGACCTGTTGCAGTCGTCCCGCAGGGCCTGGTGCCGCTGGCCGGCATGGTGCACACCGGCGATCCGCAGGTGCGGGCGCTGCTGGATGAATGGCTGCACGGGAGTTACTGCGCCGAGTCGTCGCAGCGTGCCATTGCAGAGCGGGCGGCACTGCCGCTCGGCGCGCAGTTTGTGCTGCGCACCGGACACGCGGTGGGGCGCCACCATGTCTGGCTGCATGCCCAGGACAGCGAACAGGATGGCGTGCTCTCGCGCCAGCAGGAACTTGACAACCTTGAGCGCGAGCACCGTGCGCTGGAACTGCTGGCCGATGATGCCCGCAGCGCGGCCGCACGTGCCGAGGCCGATGCGACCCAGGCCCGCACGCAACTGGCCGCTGACCGCGAGGCGCTGTCGCAGGCGGTCCGTCAGGCGGCATCGCTGCGACTGGAGACCGAACGCTGCGCGCAGCGTGTTCAACGGGCGAGCGCCGACCGTACCCGTCTGGAAACCGATCTGGCCGATATCGCCCGACAGCAGGAGGCCCGCGAAGCGGCCATGCTCGAGGAATCGGCACGCTTTGAAACGCTGGACCTGCAGTTGGCCGAGCGCCAGGAAGCGGTTGAAGTCTGCCGCATGCAGGCGGATGACTGCGACAGTGCGCTGGACGCAGCGCGCAGCACCCAGCGTGATCTCGAGCGTGACGAACGCGAAGCCGCCTTCGCAGTACGCGCCCTCGACACCCGGCGCCAGTCGCTGACCGAGCAGATCGGGCTGGCGCGCGAGCAGATTGAGCGGGTCGGCACGGAATCAGAGGGGCTGCAGGCGCGGCTGGCCGAGCTGTCCGATGAAGCGGCGCGCGCCGGTCTGCAGCAGGCGCTCGAGGTGCGCATCGAAGCTGAACGGCTGCTCGCAGAAGGGCGCGCCCGTCTGGACGCGCTGGGCGCCTCGATGCGCGAGCTCGACGAAGCCCGCCTGGGCCATGAGCGCTCGCAGCAGCCCCTGCGGGAGCGGCTCACCGAGCTCCAGCTCAAGGAGCAGGCAGCCCGACTGGGCGCCGAGCAGTTCGATGAGCAGCTTCGCGAGGCGCAGGTCGATGTCGACGCCTTGCGTGCCGCCTTCGAGCACACGCCCAAGCCAGCCTGGTTGCAGGGTGAGGTCACACGGCTGAGCAACGCCATCGCCGTCCTGGGTGCGGTCAACCTGGCCGCACTCGATGAGCTCGGCACGGCCCGCGAGCGGCTCGACTTCCTGGATGCGCAGTGCCGTGACCTGAACGAGGCCATTTCCACCCTCGAAGATGCAATCCGCACCATCGACCGTGAAACCCGCACGCTGTTGCAGGACACCTTCGATACCGTGAACCGCCAGTTCGGCACGCTGTTTCCGGAGCTGTTTGGCGGCGGCGAGGCCCGTCTGGTGCTGACCGGCGAAGAGATTCTCGACTCCGGCATCACGGTGGTCGCGCAGCCCCCGGGTAAGCGCAATGCCTCGGTCAACCTGCTGTCCGGTGGCGAAAAAGCGCTGACCGCGATTGCGCTGGTCTTTGCACTCTTTCAGCTCAACCCCGCGCCGTTCTGTCTGCTTGACGAGGTCGATGCGCCGCTCGATGACGCCAATACCGAGCGCTACTGCGCCATGGTCCGGCGCATGTCCGACCAGACGCAGTTTCTCTTCATCACCCATAACAAGATCGCCATGGAACTCGCCCAGCAGCTCATCGGAGTCACGATGCAGGAGCGTGGCGTGTCGCGGATTGTTGCGGTCGATATCGACGCAGCAGCCCGTTTCGCGGAGGCCGCATGAACGAACTGATGTCGATGCTGGGGGGCGGCAGCTCGCTGTGGATCAGTCTGCTGGGGCTGATTGCGGTCGCACTCTTCGTCGTACTGGCCTTCAATCTGCTGCAGTCTGTCCAGCAGCGTCGACGCGATGCAGCATTGCGCGCCGAGCAGGGCGCATCCATGACTGAGCCGGCCACCGACGATGTAATTGCCGACGGGGCGCGTGCTTACGCGGGACCTTCGCGCCAGGATGGCCGGGTCGAGCCCTCATTGGGTGCAGTGCTGTCCGACGTGTCCGTGCCTGGGCACAACGAGCGGATCGAGCCTGTGCTGTCTGCGGCTGCGACCCGCCCCGCACCGCCTGCAGGGGCCACCATGCCGCCTGCCTCGGGCACCCTGATCGAGCGGATGGGCGCCCTGCGCGACACACCGCCTGCCGGCGATCCAAGACCTGACGCGTTGCATGCCGCCCCAGGCTCCCGCTCCCCGCACACTCAGGCCGATGCCCACTCGTCCGTTCCGTCGCACGGATCCGATGCGCACGGATCCGATGCGCGCGGGTCCGTGTCGCCTGGGGACGCCGCCGCCCCCGTGAAGGGATCCGCGGCGCCCGACCAGGGCTCCGCGGCCACCGCCCCCCCGACTGCCGCTCAAGACCTGGCGGCCACCGCCTCGCCCGCCGGGCATGCGGCGGGTGTCACGGGTCGCCTTGACCCGCATATCGACTGCATCGTCCAAATCCGTCTGCCCGCGCCGGTTGCTCCCGAGCGCCTGGTGCAGGCGGCCGCCGGTTTGCGGCGTGCAGGCAGCAAACCGGTGCTGGTCGAAGCCGACGGCGGTGTCGCCGGTTGGCTGGGCCTGCGAGATGCGCGCAGCCCGATCGATCGCTTGCGCGTCGGCCTCCTGCTGGCCAATCGACACGGTCCGCTCAATGCCGCTGAATTCGGCGAATTTGCCGAGGCGGTGACCCGTTTTTCTGACGCGGTACATGCGGTCGAAACCCGGTTGCCCGACATGGCCCCAGTACTCGAGCATGCCCGACAGGTCGACGAATTTTGCGCCCAGCTCGACACCATGATTGGCGTCAATGTTCAGGCCACCCAGCCCCTGACCGGGGCTGCCCTGGCCGAACTGGCCGAAACGCTTGGGCTGGTGCCCCAGCTCGGACAACGCTATGCACGCCTGAGCGACGACAATGAAGTGTTGTATTCCATGGCGGCTGGTGATCGGGCCGAGCAGATCACCTTCCTGCTCGATGTACCGCGTGCGCCCCAGTCGCGCCAGCCCTGGTCGGACATGGTCGACTGCGCGCGGCGCTGTGCGCGCGCCACCGAAGGCGTTCTGGTCGACGATGCCCAGCATCCGCTGACCGATGCTGCGGTGGCCGCCGTGGCACGCCAACTTGAATCCCATTACAAGGCGCTTGACGCAGCCGGGCTTGCCGCGGGCTCACCCGCCGCGGTGCGGGTTTTCAACTGAGTTGATGCCATTGCCTTGATCACCGGGCACATCGTTCGCACTGTGCGCATCCGCATGCTCTCTTCCTGGTGGCGCCCTTGAACCGCCCGGACGATGCCCTTCGGGCTCGCGTGGCCCATTTGCGCGACGAACTCGAGCGGCACAACCATGCGTACTACGTGCTCGATGCGCCCAGCATCCCCGATGCTGAATACGATCGGCTGTTTGCCGAACTGCAGACGCTTGAGGCTACGTATCCGCAGTTCGATCAGCCTGATTCGCCGACGCGCCGGGTCGGCGGCGCGCCGGTGCAGTCCTTCAGGCAGGTGCGTCATGCCGTGCCCATGCTGTCGCTCCAAAACGCATTTGACGACGCCGAAGTGCTGTCTTTTGACCGGCGCGTGCGCGAGGCGGTTGCCACCGCCGGCTTGCCTTCCGACACCTTGCGCTATTGCGCCGAGCTGAAGTTCGACGGGCTGGCCATCAGCCTGCGCTACGAGGATGGACGCTTCGTGCAGGGCGCTACGCGCGGCGATGGTGCGGTGGGCGAAGACGTGACAGCCAATCTGCGCACGGTGCGCAGCATCCCGCTCAAGCTCGCCCCCGGCGCGCCGCGTCTGCTCGAAGTGCGAGGCGAAGTGCTCATGTTTCGGGCCGATTTCAATCGTCTCAATGCTGATCAGGTCGCCCGCGGCGACAAGGCTTTTGTCAATCCGCGCAACGCGGCGGCTGGCGGTTTGCGCCAGCTCGATCCGACCCTCACCGCCAGGCGCCGGTTGCGGTTTTTCGCATATGGGCTGGGCGAGGTATCGGATGACCAGGCGCTGAGCCCCTCCCATGCCGGTGTGCTCGATTGGCTGGCTGGCCTGGGTTTTCCGGTGGGGCCGATCCGGGCGGTGTGCGCTGATGCTGCGGCACTCCTTGCGTTTTATCGCGATGTGGGAAGCCGGCGCGCCGCTTTGCCCTACGACATCGACGGGGTGGTCTACAAGGTCGATCAGCGGCCCTGGCACGAGACGATCGGGTATGTGGCACGCGCCCCGCGCTTTGCGATCGCGCACAAATTTCCGGCGGAGGAAGCCGTGACCGAGCTGCTCGATATCGATATTCAGGTCGGGCGCACGGGGGTGCTGACGCCGGTGGCCAGGTTGCGGCCAGTGTTCGTGGGCGGGGTCACGGTCACGAACGCCACCTTGCACAACCAGGATGAGCTCGAGCGCAAGGATCTGCTGATTGGCGATACGGTCGTGGTCCGGCGTGCCGGTGACGTGATTCCGGAAGTCGTGCGCGCGGTGCCCGAGCGCAGGCCGGTCGATGCGCGCCGGTTCGTCATGCCGACGCATTGCCCGGTGTGCGGCTCGACCGCGGTGCGCGAAGCCGGGGAAGCCGCCTGGCGATGCGTGGGCGGGCTGTACTGCAAGGCCCAGCGCGGTCAGGCGATTTTGCATTTTGCGCAACGCCGCGCGATGGATATCGAAGGGCTGGGCGAGCGTATCGTCGAGCAACTGGTTGAGCGTGACCTGATCCGCACACCCGCTGATCTTTATGGGCTCAGCGTATCCACGCTGGCGGGCCTGGAGCGCATGGGCGACAAGTCAGCCGCCAATCTGGTGGCCGCGATTGCCGCGTCACGGCAGGTGAGCCTGGAGCGCTTCCTGTTCGCGCTGGGGATTCGCCATGTGGGCGAGGAGGTGGCGCGCGTCCTGGCCCAGTGGTTTGGCAGTCTGGATGGGCTGTTGGCTGCCGACTGGGAGGGCATCCTGGTCGCGAAGGCCGCTGCGCAAAAGGCCAACGCGCGGGCGCGCCCCCGCGGTGAAGCCCTGGTCGAGGTGCCCCTTGAAGGAGTGGGGCCTGAAATCGTTGCCGCCCTGCGTGCTTTCTTGGGCGAGTCACACAACCGTGATGTGATGGCACAACTGCTTGCAGCAGGCGTTGAACCCAGTCCGCCGCAGCACACGCGCGCGTCTGTCGGTTTCACGGGTGTGTGGTCTCCCGGTCATCCGTCGGAGCCCGCCGCTCAAGGTGCGCTGGCCGGCCGCACGATCGTGGTCACCGGTACGCTGGCAGGGATGAGCCGCCCCGAGGCTGAGGACCTGATCCGACAGCATGGTGGAACCGCTTCGGGCTCGGTATCGCGACGCACCCATTTCGTGCTGGCCGGTACAGATGCCGGCTCCAAGCTGGCAAAGGCGACCGAACTGGGTATTCCGGTGATTGATCTCGAGACATTGAAAAGGATGATCCAGAACCATGACGACACGCAAAGTTAGGAAGGCTGTTTTTCCGGTGGCAGGTCTGGGCACGCGCTTTTTGCCGGCGACCAAGGCTTCGCCCAAAGAGATGCTGCCGGTGGTCGACAAGCCGCTGATCCAGTACGCGGTGGAAGAGGCCGCAGCCGCTGGCATCACCGAAATGATCTTTATCACCGGCCGCGGCAAGCGCAGCATCGAAGACCATTTCGACAAGGCCTACGAACTGGAGGCCGAGTTGTCGGCGCGAGGCAAGACTGCGCTCCTCGAGGCCGTCAAGGACGCGGTCCCCAAAGGCATCAATTGCGTGTACATCCGGCAGGCCGAGCCGCTTGGCCTGGGTCATGCGGTGCTTTGCGCCCGCTCGGTGGTGGGCGATGAGCCCTTCGCAGTCGTGCTGGCCGATGACCTGATGCAGCCCGGGGCGTCCGGGTCCGCCGTCCTGGCCCAGATGGTCGAGCAGTACGGCAAGCATCGCGCCAGCATCCTGGCCGTGCAGGAAGTTGACCGTTCAGAGACCAGCTCCTACGGCATCGTATCCAGCGCTCCCTGGGGCGAGCGCACCGATCGCGTCACCGGCATTGTTGAAAAACCCAAGCCCGAAGTGGCCCCTTCCACGCTGGCCGTGGTGGGTCGGTATGTGCTGACGCCTTTGGTGTTCGAGCATCTGGCTAATCTGCCGCCCGGGACGGGGGGTGAAATTCAGCTCACGGATGGCTTGGCACGCCTGATTAATGATGAGCCAGTGCTGGCCTACCGTTTCGATGGCACGCGCTACGACTGCGGCTCCAAGATCGGCTATCTGCAGGCCACGGTCGAACTGGCCCTGCGCCACCCGGATGTCGGCGAGGAGTTTGCGCGCTACATGGCAGGTCGCGGAGCACGCTGAGGCATGGACGCGATTATCGGTGGCAGCGGGCTGGCACGGCTGGCAGAACTAGTGGTTGAGCGCCGGGAAGTGGTGCGCACCCCGTTTGGCGATCCGTCCTGCGCACTGTCCTTTGGCCGTGTGGGTCAGGCGCCCATCGTGTTTCTGGCGCGCCACGGCTACGGCCACACGATCGCGCCTCACCAGATCAATTACCGCGCCAACCTGTGGGCGCTGCGCGAAGTGGGCGTGAAGCGCATTTTCGCGGTCGCATCGGTGGGCGGCATTCGGGAAGACTTCGGTCCGGGCACGATCGCGGTGCCCGATCAGCTCATCGATTACACCTACGGTCGCAAGTCCACGTACTTCGAAGGCCCCGATAACCCGGTGACGCATATCGATTTCACCCGTCCTTACGATGAGAGCACCCGTCAGGCCCTGATCGCCGGTGCGCGTACGGCAGGTGAGGCCGTGGCCCTGGGTGGCACGTACGGCTGCATGCAGGGCCCGCGACTGGAAACGGCCGCAGAAATCCGCCGGCTGGCCAACGATGGCTGTGATCTGGTGGGCATGACCGGCATGCCCGAGACCGCGCTGGCGCGCGAACTGGAGCTGCCTTACGCGGTGATGGCGGTGGTGGTCAACCATGCCGCCGGACGGGGCGACAGCCGCGATGCGATTTCCTTGTCAGCGATGGAAAGCGAGCTCAACGACGCCATGGCCCGGGTGAGGCGCATCCTGGTCGCGGCGCTCAACGGGTCGGCTGCAGCCGGGTAAAGGCGGCAAGCCCAAGACCCCAGCGACGCTCGCTTAACCGATCGCTGACCGAAGCGTCAGGCGGTCGACACAGGCCAGCCAATCCACGGACCATTCGGCCCAGTGGCTCAGCGCGCGGCCCTCAGCCTTGCATCACCTCGAGCAGATCGTTTTCCAGCTGAATTTGCTGACGCGCATGAGCCAGCGCGGGGCCGTCAATGAGAAACACGTCTTCGGCCCGTTCACCCAGGGTCATGATGCGCGCAGCCTGCAAATTGATGCCGTGCTGTGCGAGCGTACGAGCGATGCCGTACAGCAATCCGGTCCGGTCGTTGGCCACCACCGAGAGCAGATAGCGGTTGCCGCGCTCATCCGGTCGCAGGTCGACCTGGGGTGTGATCGGGAAATAGCGCGAACGCCGCGACGCCCGGCCGCGTACCGGATTGTCCAGCGGACGGCGGGTGCTCAGTCGCTGCGCCAGTTCCACTTCGACCAGCGACAGGATGTCGCGGTAGTGGCCCGGTTCAGCGGCGCCCGCCAGCGATGGATCCACCACCAGGAAACTGTCCAGCGCGCGGCCATGGCGGGTGGTGTGCACACGCGCGTCCAGCACGGACAGGTTCTTGCTGTCGAAGTAGCCACAGATGCGAGCGAACAGATCGGGCTGATCAGGCAGATATGCCACGACCTGAAAGCCCTCGCCCAGGGGCGAGACGCGGGTGCGCACGATTGGCTCATCGGTATCGGGCACCCCGTGCAGCACACGCGTTTGCCAGGCGACGTCCTGCGGATCGGTCCGAAGAAAATAGCCGATATCGAGTTGCTTCCAGAAGTCGGCATAGTCGGCTTGGGCCACACCGGCCAGATTGAGCAGGCGCATCGCCTCGGCATGGCGGGCATCGATATGCGATGCAGCGTCGGCTCGGTTGCCGCTGAGTCGGCGCAAAGTGGCACGATACAGATCCTCCAGCAGCTTACCTTTCCAGGCATTCCAGACCTTCGGGCTGGTGCCTCGAATGTCGGCCACCGTCAGCAGGTACAGCGCAGTCAGGCGCCGCTCTGTGCCCACGCGCTGGGCGAAGGCGGTGATCGTGTCCGGGTCGCTCAGGTCCTGCTTCTGGGCCACCTGCGACATGGTGAGATGCTCGGCAACCAGAAAGGCTACCAGCTCACAGTCTTCGCGGCTCAACCCATGTGCGCGACAGAACCTGCGTGCATCGACGGCTCCCAGCGTGGAATGGTCACCGCCGCGCCCTTTGGCGATATCGTGAAAGAGCGCTGCAATGTACAGCAGCCAGGGCCGCTCAAAACCCGCCATCAGCTGACTGCAGAACGGGTATTCGTGAGCATGCTCGGCCATCGCGAAGCGGCGCAGGTTGCGCACCACCATCAGGATGTGCTGGTCGACCGTGTACACATGAAAGAGGTCATGCTGCATGCGCCCGACGATGCGTCGAAAGGCAGGCAGGTAGCGCCCCAGCACCGACCACTGGTTCATGCGTCGAAGCTGGCGGGTCACGCCGCTGGGTGACTGCAGCAGGGCCAGGAACGCGGCGCGATTGGCGGGGTCGCGGCGAAAGGCTGCATCCATCCGGGTGCGAGCCCGCCAGATGGCGCGCAGGGTGCGTGCACTGATGCCAGTCAGGTCGCTATGGGCCTCCATAGCCAGAAAGGCCCGCAGGATGGCCGCTGGTTCGCGTTCAAAGAGCCCGTCATCGATCGCATCGAGCAGGCCGCGATCATTGCGGAATTCATGGTCGATCGGCGCCTGCGGCCCGTTGTTTTCAGGGAAGAGCTCAACTTCCACGCTTTGCAGCAGCAGCGTGGTGAGCTGCGTCACCGACTTGGCACACCAGTAATAGCGCTGCATCAGGTGTTCGCTGGCGACCCTTGCATCGTCCATGTTGTGGCCCTGCGCACGCGCCACCTGTGCCTGCAGATCAAAGACCAGTCGGTCTTCACGCCGGCTGGATACGATATGCAGCCAGGCGCGCGTCAGCATCAGGCGGCGCTCATAGCCGGCCAGAAGACGCGATTCGGCACGGCTCACGAACCCGCGCTGGGCCAGGGCAGACCAGCTTTGGCCCATGCCGGCGGCCCGGCAGATCCAGCGAATGGATTGCAGGTCACGCAGCCCGCCTGGGCTTTCCTTCACATTGGGCTCGAGGCTGTAGGGCGTGTCCTGAAACTTGACATGCCGCTGGCGCATCTCGAACAGCTTGGCGTGAAAGAACGCCCGCGGATCCATTGCCTCTTTCAGCCGCTCATCGAGCGCCCGGTACAGGCTGCGATGACCGAACAGGGGGCGACGTTCAAGCAGACTGGTTTGCACCGTGATGTCGCCGGCCGACTCGCTGAGGCACTCGTCCACGGTACGCACGCTGTGGCCGATTTCCAGCCCCAGGTCCCAGCAGGCCCCGATCAGCCGCTCGACGCGGGCGGCACGCTCGGGATCTTCATGGGTTGGCACGAGCAGCAGCAGATCGACATCCGAGTGCGGCATGAGTTCGCCTCGCCCGTAACCGCCAACGGCGACCAGGCAGCAGCTGTCATGCAGCGCACTGTCGTCCCAGAGAGAGCGCAGGGCCCGGTCAGTGAGCCGCACCAGACGGCTGGCCAGTTGTCGGACGTCGGGTTTCTGACGAAAAGCATCCAGGAGCTGTGAGCGCTCATGACGCAACTCGGCGCGGCTCATGGGTCGATGCGCAGGCCGGTTCGTGGGGCAGTCCGCTGCCTCGGTCAACGCGGCGGGCTGTGCTGAAAGTGTTGCACCCATGCCTGAGCCCCCATTGTGGCCACTCGAAGAAGGCGGTACGCGGTGCAGCCCTCAGGCTGCCGCAGGCAGCCGCTGAGGGCGGCTTGGGCACCCGCTGGACACCGTGAGCACATCGTAGCCGGTCTCGGTGACCAGTACCGTATGTTCCCACTGCGCAGACAGACTGTGGTCCTTGGTGACAATGGTCCAACCATCGGCGAGTTCGCGAATCTCGCGCCGCCCGGCGTTGATCATGGGCTCGATCGTGAAAATCATGCCTGGCACCAGCGGCTCGCCCGTGCCCGGGCGCCCGTAATGGAGCACCTGTGGTTCTTCGTGAAACTTGCGCCCGATCCCATGCCCGCAGAACTCCCGCACGATGGAAAATCCGAGGGCCTCGGCATGACGCTGAATGGCATGCCCGATATCGCCCAGCGTGGCGCCCGGGCGCACCTGATCAATGCCAAGCCACATGCATTCAAAGCTCACTTCACTCAGCCGGCGGGCAGCGATCGATGGTTCACCCACCGCGAACATGCGGCTGGTGTCGCCATGAAATCCATCCTTGATGACCGTGATGTCGATATTCAGTACGTCGCCATGCTTGAGCACCTTGTCGCCGGGGATGCCATGGCAGACCTGATGGTTCACCGAGGTGCAGATGGATTTGGGGAACGGGCGATAGCCGGGCGGCGCGTAATTGAGCGGGGCGGGGACGGTCTGCTGCACATCGACCATGTACCGGTGGCACAGGATGTCAAGTTCGCCGGTGGTCACGCCCGGGCGCACATGCGGCGTGATGTAGTCGAGCACTTCTGAGGCCAGGCGGCAGGCCACGCGCATGGCGGCAATTTCTTCAGCTGTCTTCAGGGTGATCGTCATCGAACTTGCCGCTAACTGGTTGTTCAGGCTATGATTATAGGCTTGCCTGCATCAAAACGGCCCAGATGACCTGCTGCATTGGAACGCCTTTGGCGCGTCTTGCGGGCGGTCGGGCCGGCCGGTTTCAGGCAGACAGACGGAGCATCGCATGGTGCGGTGTCTTCGAAATCAGGTGCGCAGGTGCGCCGCGATGGTTTCGTGCTCAGTGCACGCAGGCAGCGCGGAGCGGGTGGTGGTCTTCAGGCAACGTGCCTGGTCCATCGGCTGCGGGAGGTCCCGAGGGTGCATGGCTGTGGCCGTGTTCGGGCGCCCGGCACAGCGCCAGACTTAACCCTTATGGAGTGAAGCCTCATGTCAACCATGCGTCAGATGCTGGAAGCGGGTGTGCATTTCGGACACCAGACCCGTTTCTGGAACCCCAAGATGGCCCCCTACATTTT
>DGIT01000073.1 GCA_002386465.1 Burkholderiales bacterium UBA4615
GCAGGTGGCATGGCGGACTCAGGCAGGTGGGCAGGGGGAAAGCCGCCGGGAAGGTCGGCGGCAGGACCGGCGCAAGTTCAACGGCCGGGGCTGGAACGCGCCACGTTCAGTGTCAGTCCGGATAGTGGCGCACCCTCGATGCGTGTGCTCCAGCGCTGCCCGGGCACCAGCGGCTGCGCATCGGTCAGGGTGCCCGTGGTCACCACGCTGCCCGCAGGGATCTGCGCACCACGCTGGGCCAGACCGGCCACCAGATGTCCTAGAGCCTGAAGCGGACCGTCCAGTACGTTAGCGCCCACTCCTTTCGCAAGCTCTACCCCGTCTAGAGACAGATGCAGAGTCAGCGAAGACAGGACCGTCGCCGGGGTGTCTCCCAACTGGGCGATCGGGATGGCAGGGCCTACATGCAGGGCGCCGTGCAAGCCTTGCGCGGCGATAGCCTGCGGCGCGTTGAACTGCCAGCCGGGCCAGATGCTGTGGACGATCTCGAAGCCCGGCGCGACCCACTCGACGCAGTCGATCAGACGGCGCAGGGACTGCGGCGTGCGGGCATCGGCATCGGGCGGCGGCGCATCGCGCAAGCCGATCACGATCTCGGGTTCCAGTCTTGGCTCGGCAAGTGCCGCCAGGGTGATGTCGACATGGGTGCCGGCCATCCGGTGCAAGGAGCTGTTCCAGACCGGCCCCCAGATCGGCTGGTGCACGCCATACAACGGCCAGATGGTGCGATTGGTAAAGCCGATCTTGTAGCCGACCGTCCGCTCGCCCCGGGCATGTCTCAAGGCAATGATCTCGTCCTGCACGGCAAGCGCCTGCGCTTCAGCCTCGGCCGCATCGAAGCCGGTGACGGCGCCCCCGGGCGGGCTTATGGTCGGATCGGACCTCGGGTTGGAAGTCGGGCCAGGGGCGCCTTGCGCGGAGCGCCCGCGTTCGGTCGGTGTGAGGGTGCGGCCGGCATCGGCGGCTTGCAACAGGGTTTGAGCGCTGGGCAGATTCATCGGGCGACGCTATCGGATCAGGGTCGACTCGACAAGTCGCAATAAAAAGCTAGTGCCCACTTACCCGAAAATCACCTTCTCCAGAGGGCCAGGAGCCCCAGTGCGGCCAGGCCCGCCATCGCGCCACTCAGCCCAAAGGCGGCTTGCGGGCCGCTGCGCTCCCAGATCCAGCCAAAGCCCATCGAGGCTGGCACCAGCATCAGTCCGCTCACCAGATGAAACCAGCCAAAGGCGGTCCCGAGTCGCTCAGGGGGCACCATGTCGGCGACCAGAGCCTTCTCGACGCCCTCGGTCAGCGCCAGCACCGCGCCATACAAGACCAGCAGCAAGGCGATGGCCGCAGGCGATTCGGCCTGCGCGCCCAGGCCGCCGAAGACCGCGCCATAGAGCAGCCAGCCGCCCACGATCAGCGGCATGCGCGGCAACCGGTCCGACAGGGCCGAGAGGGGCGTGCTGAGCACCATGGCGGTCACCGACTGCAAGGCCCACAGCAGCGGGATCTGTGCTGGCGGGACACCAAGCTGGGCGGCCCGCAGCAGCAGGAACATGTTGCTGGCCTGGGAGAGGGTGAATACCGCCATCACCAGCAGGTACAGGCGATAGCGGGTTGGCAGGGTGCTCAGGCGCCAGTCGATGGCCGCCTGCGGCACCAGTGCGCCAGGCGGCTCGCGCACCGACAGCGCCAGTCCCACGCACAGCGCTCCGGGCACCAGCGTCCACAGGAAAATCTCCCGCAGGCCGACCCCCCAGGCCAGCAGGGCAGCCGCTGCCAGCGGCCCGATGACTGCGCCGGCATGGTCCATGGACCGGTGAACCCCGAAGGCCAGACCGCGACGCTCCGGCGCCACCGAGCGGGCTAACAGCGCGTCCCGCGGTGCGGAGCGCAAGCCCTTGCCGATCCGGTCGGCCACCCGCAACACGCCCAGCACCGTTGTTGACGTGGCCAGGGCGATCAGCGGCCGGGCGACGGCGGGAAAACCGTAGCCCGCCACGAGCCAGCCCTTGGCACGCGGAAACCGGTCGTAGAGCGCGCCGGAGGCCAGCTTCAGAAGGGCCGCGGTCGCATTGGCAATCCCTTCGATCAGGCCCAGGGCCTGTGCGCCGGCGCCCAGCACGGTTGCCACAAAGATCGGCACCAGGGGATAGACCAGATCGGAGGCGGCATCGTTGAGCAGGCTGATCGCGCCCAGCATCCAGACCGTCGACGGCAGGCCGCGCAGAGGGGTCAGCATGCAAGCCGCCCGTTCGGCCCATGCAGCCCTGCGCGAGCGACGGAGCAATGCCTCATCCGGGTCGTATTCGACGGGGCGGCGCCCTCAAGCTCGGCCCGCCCGTGACTTCGGTCAATCCACCCGTTGCCCGGGTGTGGCACTTTTGCCCTCCGCACAGGGGATAAAAGGCCACGCAGCGAGGCACGCAGGTGTAAACTGCCGGCCTTTCCGCGACGGCCCGGGTGGGCACACCGGTTCAGGCAGCACGGGCTGTCAGAGCCATGCATGGTGGGCGTCCTGTGCGGCGAGGCGATGGCGAACCATCGGCAAACGGCCCGGATTGATTCGAACCAGATTTCAAGGTGACGCCCATGGAGGCGGCGCCAGATGCTCCTTCTGCTGCCGGCAGGGCTTCGCGAGTCCGCCGATTGGGCAGCGCATACGGAACAGAACCGCATTCACATCCTTGCATCGGAGTTTCGCATGAACCACCCGTATGTCGCCCCGGCCATCAGCGCCGGCGTGACCGCCCCGGAATATGTCAGGCATCAGGG
>DGIT01000074.1:0-676 GCA_002386465.1 Burkholderiales bacterium UBA4615
CGCGACTCTGAGTCGCGCGGACACACGATCGAGGCACTGGCTTCATGACCGCCGACATCCGCTCAGCCGATCTCCCCGCACGCGATCCGCACGGCGCTGATGCGCTTGCCATGGATGCGCGCGCACCCGATGCCGCGCAGCCGCTGATCCGCTGCGAGGCGTTGGCCAAGCGATATGAAGTGGGCGGTGGCACGGTCCACGCCCTACGCGAGCTCACCTTGTCGGTCAACGCCGGCGAGTTCGTTGCGGTCATGGGCCCCAGCGGATCGGGCAAATCGACGTTCATGAATCTGGTGGGATGTCTTGATCAGCCCAGCAGCGGGCGTTATTGGCTGGCTGGCGAGCCGGTCGACTCCATGAACCGGGATCAGCTCGCAGCCATCCGCAATCGGCTCATCGGCTTTGTGTTTCAGCAGTTCAATCTGTTGCCGCGCACCACTGCACAGGACAACGTGGAACTGCCTCTGCTGTATGCGGGTGTGCCGCGTGCCGAACGCCAGGCCCGTGCGCTCAAGCGTCTGCAGCAGGTCGGCTTGGGAGAGCGCCTGGACCATCATCCGTCGCAGCTGTCGGGCGGTCAGCAACAGCGTGTGGCCATTGCGCGTGCTCTGGTCAATGATCCGCGACTGATCCTGGCTGACGAGCCCACCGGTGCGCTGGATTCGCGCACCAGCAT